>JAHRWY010000030.1:0-7448 GCA_019104935.1 Kaistella sp. | reverse complement strand
AATATATCTTTCAGGGTAAGATAAGCGTTGCGGCGGTGATCCCAAAGCGTATTATCGAGATCAAAAAAAATGTGCTGAATTTTCATACAGCACAAATTTAAGGATTAAGATTAGTTCTTGGAAACAATTTGGTTTTTAGTTTTGGATTTCAAAACTGCAATGCTTTTAGAATAACTTAAGAGAAAGTCGATTGTTTGTTTCTTTGGTTTCAAAAGTTTTTCGTTTAAAGTGTCAATTTTTTTCATAGGCGAAAAAGTTGTTTCCCTAAAAACGAAAGTTTTTTTAAAATATTATTAACGGGTTAAAATAATATGGTGTTGATCCATGATTTTTCTCAGGTTGATGAGCGCATAACGCACGCGGCCTAAAGTTGTATTGATGCTGGTCTCGGTTTGATCTGCAATTTCTTTAAAACTTAACCCATCGAAAAACCTCAGCTTGATAACTTCCTGCTGATTCTCCGGCAAAAACACCAGCATTCGCGTTAAATCGTGCTGAATCTGCTCGCTGATGAGTTTTTCTTCAATATTTTCTTCGTTACCGGAAATCAGATCAAAAATCGAAAATTCGTCGTTATCATAAGAAGTTTCTGAAACTTTAATATGTTTTGATTTCACACGGTAATGATCGATAATGAGGTTGTGGGCGATTCTTTTTGCCCAGAGAATGAATTTCCCTTCTTCGTTGTATCGCCCTTCTTTCAGCGTGACAATGATTTTCATAAAGGTATCCTGAAAGATATCGTTTGCCAGATCTTCATCCATCAATTTATAAAAAATGAAGGAAAAGAGATCTTTTTGATGCCGCTCTATAAGAATTGAAAGGGTTTTTTCGTTACCATTACGGTACTCGGAAATCAACCAGCTATCTGTATGTGTTTTCATAACCTACTTCTGTTTTGTAACCCGTACATCATCCCGATTATTGAATCAGGTTTTGTTTGACAGGCTTATTCTAAGAAGTAAAGTTTAATCGATAGCAATTGATTTATTTGGTCTGTAAAAATAGTAAAAAAGTTAATACTCTGTTAAAAATTAAGGAGAATTTAAAGATAATTTATTTTTTTAACAGATCATTTAACATTACAAGCGGAAGATTGAGGGTAAAATTTATATTTAATCCTTTTAATTCTTTTCCGTTAATTCCCGATTTATCGATTGGGAATGCGTACCCTCCGGTTAAGTCGATGATTCCGAACAAGGTAGCTCCAATTTTAGGTGCGATATACTTTGTTGTAGCTTCTGCTCCTGCCAGAAAATAATAGGAATGATATAAATCGACATTTCTTTCAAAATTGATTAAAATATCACCCTGTATTTTCGGTAGTACAGCAAATTTACCATTAGCCGAACCGAGCAATGCGGCAGCTCCGACACGGTAAATCGTATCATCATTTTCTAAAAAAAGCAACCTCCCGCCCAGTTCTGCAAAACTCTGGTTCTGGTAAACATAGCCCACATGAATGAGTTTATGCATGGTAAACTGCGCCTTTGCAGATTGGTTTGCAAGCATTATCAGCAGAGCTGTAAATCCCAGAATTTTCTTCATTGTAAGATTTTAGATGGTGGTAAAGGTAAAAAAAACTGCTTTATCCTTTCGAATAAAGCAGTTTAAAATATTTCTCTCTGGAATTAAATTCCGAATTCTTTTTTAATTTCGTCTACTTTGTCTAACTTTTCCCAGGTGAAAAATTCCAGATTATCGATCGTTAATTCGTTCTTTTTTCCTTTATTAAAAGTTTTGCTTCCAACATAAGCATCTCTTCCCATATGCCCGTAAGAAGCTGTTTCCTGATAAATTGGGTTTCTCAGTTTCAGATTCTGCTCAATGGCATAAGGTCTAAGATCGAAAATCTTCTGAACTTTTTGGGCAATTTCCCCATCGTGGAAGTTTACTTTTGAAGTTCCGTACGTATTGATATAAAGTCCACAGGGCTCTGCGACACCAATCGCATAAGAAACCTGAACAAGAACTTCGTCTGCAATACCTGCGGCTACAAGATTTTTTGCAATATGTCTTACCGCATACGCAGCACTTCTGTCAACTTTAGAAGGATCTTTTCCGGAGAATGCACCACCACCGTGGGCACCTTTTCCACCGTAGGTATCAACGATAATCTTTCGTCCTGTTAATCCGGTATCTCCGTGAGGCCCGCCGATGACAAATTTACCGGTAGGGTTAATGTGATATTTGATTTTATCATTGAAAAGCGCCTGAATTTCTGGTTTTTGCGCAGATCTAACTTTCGGGATAAGAATTTCGATGATATCTTTTCGGATTTTAGCAAGCATTGCATCATCACTCCCGAACTCGTCGTGCTGCGTAGATACAACGATAGAGTCGATTCGTACAGGTTTGTGATCATCAGAATATTCAATGGTTACCTGAGATTTGGCATCGGGACGTAGATATGGAATTGCGTCGCCTTCCCGTCTCAATTTTGATAGTTCACGTAGAATGGTGTGCGCCAAATCCAAAGCAAGCGGCATGTAGTTTTCAGTTTCGTTGGTAGCATACCCGAACATCATTCCCTGGTCTCCGGCTCCCTGTGCATCTGCTTTTGTTTCGAAATCTGCATTATCATCAGCACGCTCAACTCCCTGATTAATATCTGGCGACTGTTCGTGAATTGCAGAAATTACGCCACAGGAATCTCCGTTGAACATATATTCGCCTTTTGTATAACCAATTTCGTTGATTACTTTTCGGGCAATATCCTGCACATCAAGGTAAGCCTCAGACTTTACTTCACCGGCCAAAACGACCTGTCCGGTAGTTACCAAAGTTTCGCAGGCAACTTTTGAATTAGGGTCATACGCCAAAAAATTATCGATAAGAGCGTCGGAAATTTGGTCTGCAATTTTATCAGGATGGCCTTCTGAAACAGATTCGGATGTAAATAGATAGGACATATTTCTTTTGTTTTTTTAATTAAAATTTAAGAAAAAAGGTGGAATGATTACAAAAGAAACTAAAATAGAAATTCTGTTTTAGCATTTTTTATGGAGGTTGCAATCAGTTCAAATTTTTCCTCATGAAATTATCGTCTGCAAATTTAAAGATATTTGTTGAAACACAAAACTTATTCACCTAATTAAAATCATTGTGGTTTTATGCTTACATACTCCTCCGGATTTTTATTATAATTCAGTTTTTCAGCCAGGGAATTCTTAACCGAAAGCGCCATTTCGTCTAAAATTTTCTGCTTATACGTAGGCTTATAATAAATTAAACTGATTTCGCGGTACGGAAACGGCTTTCTGAAGCGCGCAATTTTTTCTTTCTGTAAATCAGACAACTGCGGAATCGCAAGTTCGGGAAGAATAGTAATTCCCCCAACCTTATCCACCATCTGAATTAACGTGTTGATGTTTGAAGCAAGAAAATCGAGATTTTTAGGCTTTAAAGAGTTTTCTTTCAGAGGACAAATGTTTTCAAACTGTGTACGAAGACAGTTTCCTTCTTCCAGAAGCCAGACTTTATTGCTGTCGAGTTCTTCAGGAACAACAAAGGAATCATCTTTGCTTGAACTTTCCGAAGAGTAAATCATCAGTTCTTCATTAAAGAGAAAATGTTGGTAAAATTCGTTCGCAGTATCATACGGTGTGGAAATAATTCCTGCATCTAATTCGCCAGATTTTAGGGCTTTGATGATACTGTCCGTCGTCATTTCCTTTACATTAAGTTCTATTTTTGGATTTTCATGTAAAAAATCAAAAATCTCGCTTGGAAGTATATAACTGGAAACTGTTGGAATAATCCCGAGATTAAGCTTACCTGCCAAAACATTATTCAGAAGACTTGCCTTGTTGCGCAATTCATTTACCGCATCGATCACGCGTTTGGCTTCTTCAATAATTTGAACTCCAACATCGGTCGTGCGGATGGGATGCGTGGTTCGGTCGAAAATTTTCACATCCAGCTCATCCTCAAATTTCTGAATCATGGCGCTAAGTGTGGGCTGCGTAATAAAACACGCCTGCGCCGCTTTACCAAAATGTTTATATTTATCTACCGCGATAAGATATTCTAATTGCTGAATGTTCATTTGATTAAGTTTATCTATTACAAAGATACGTTGTTTTCTTCATTTTGCCCGAAATTAAAGCCTGCTAAAGCACTAAAATCCTTAAATTTGTTACTTTAAAAAGTTAATCATGGACTCAAAAAAACTTACCTCCGGCTCAGGAGCGCCCTACTTCGAACATCAGGATTCCCAGACTGTTGGCAGTAGAGGGCCGGTTTTACTGCAGGATTTTATGCTTCAGGAAAATTTAGCTCATTTCGTAAGAGAACGTATTCCTGAAAGAGTTGTTCATGCCAAAGGCAGCGGCGCTTACGGAAAGTTTACCGTAACACACGATATTTCAAAATACACAAAAGCAAAACTCTTCGCTAAAGTTGGAAACCAGTGCAGGATGTTTGCCAGATTCTCCACCGTAGGCGGTGAAAAAGGCAGCGCAGATACAGAACGGGACCCGAGAGGTTTTGCATTGAAATTTTATACTGAAGACGGAAACTGGGATTTGGTGGGCAATAACACGCCTGTTTTTTTCATTAAAGATGCCAAAAAATTTCCCGATTTTATTCATACCCAAAAGAGAGTTCCAAAAACAAATTTGAAGAGCGCTACCATGATGTGGGATTTTTGGAGTCTGAATCCAGAATCACTTCACCAGGTACTGATTTTAATGTCGGATCGCGGGACACCTTATGGCTACCGGCATATGCATGGTTTCGGATCACACACTTTTTCAATGATTAATCACGATAACGAAAGAATTTGGGTGAAATTTCATTTTAAAACACAACAGGGTATTAAAAATTTCAGTCACGACGACGCGGTAAAAATGAAAGGCGAAAACCCGGATTTTGCTCAGGAAGATCTGGTTACAGCCATCGAAAACGGAAATTTCCCGAAATGGATACTTTATATTCAGGTAATGACTGAGGAACAGGCAAAAGAATTCCGCTGGAATCCGTTTGATGTAACAAAAGTTTGGCTGAAAAACGAATTCCCACTTATCGAAGTCGGTGAAATGGAACTGAACGAGATTCCTGCCAACTTCTTTGCCCATGTAGAACAGGCAACATTTTCGCCAAGCAATTTGATTAACGGAATCAGTTTTTCACCTGATAAAATGTTGCAGGGAAGATTATTTTCTTATCCCGATGCACACCGCTACCGTGTGGGCGTCAATGCAAATCAACTCGAGGTAAACCGGTGTCCGTTTGCGGTTAACAATTATCAGAGAGATGGTGCAATGGCAGATTCCAGCAGATATAAGGATGCGCAAAATTACTTCCCTAACAGTTTTGATGATATAAAGCCCGATCCGCAGTATAAAAATTTCGAGTATGATTTAGACAGCACCAACGTGGCACATTTCAACCGAAATGAAGACGACGACGACCATTACACCCAACCCGGCTTGCTTTACACCAAAGCAATGAATCAGGAAGACCGCGATCGTCTTATTTACAATATCATCAGTTCCATGAGAGGAATTTCGGGACCGAAGAGAGATGAAATCATTAACCGTCAGCTCTGCCACTTCTTCCGGGCAAACATTGAACTGGGGATGAAAATTGCGATGGGCTTACAGATCAATATCGATGCAAATATGATGAATCACTCGAAAACTGAGTTTTAATTTCCTCATTTAAAGCATCAAAGCTTGAACAGCTCGAAAAAAAGAACTAATTTGCAAAAAACTGAATAAACGCAACATAAAGATGAATTTCGAAAATATTATCCTTGAAAATGAGGGCAAAACCGCTCTCATTACAATCAACCGTCCGGAAAGCCTTAATGCACTGAATCATAAAACCATACAGGAATTAAGCAATGCTTTTGAAAACCTAAATAATGATTCTTCCGTTCGTGTTATAATTTTAACCGGCAGTGGCGAAAAATCTTTCGTTGCGGGTGCAGATATCAAAGAATTTGCAGACTTCGGAACAAATGAAGCAGAAAACTTAGCAAGAAACGGCCAGCAAACACTTTTCAACAAAATTGAAAATCTCGGTAAACCCGTAATTGCGGCTGTAAACGGATTTGCGCTGGGTGGCGGATTAGAACTTGCCATGGCCTGCCATATCCGTTACGCATCAGAAAATGCTAAACTCGGACTTCCGGAAGTGACTTTAGGACTTATTCCAGGTTACGGCGGCACCCAAAGACTACCTCAACTGGTAGGAAAAGGCATTGCAAACGAACTTATTTTTTCCGCAAAAATGATAAGCGCAGAACGAGCGAAAGAAATTGGCCTGGTAAACGAAGTTTTTAGTTCCGAAGAACTTTTACCAAAAACAAAGGAACTTGCTTCATTAATTGCGAGAAATTCACCGATGGGAATCTCGAAAGCAATCGCGGCAGTAAACCTTGCCGGAACCAAAGAAGGTTTCGAAAGAGAAATAAAATCCTTCGGCGAACTCTTCGAAATGGAAGATAAAAAAGAAGGAGTTGCCGCATTTTTAGAAAAAAGAAAACCGGCTTTCTAAGGTAAACATTTAAATAAAATATTCTTTTTTTGGAATCTACTAAATTTGACAAAGCCTACCTGAAAATGGCGATGGAATGGGCAAAACTCTCCTACTGCAAAAGAAAACAAGTGGGCGCACTTATAGTAAAAGACCGGATGATTATTTCCGACGGTTATAACGGGACGCCATCAGGATTCGAAAACTGCTGCGAAGATGGTGCAGGAAAAACCCATTGGTATATGCTTCATGCAGAAGCCAACGCTATTTTAAAATTAGCTGGTTCTACTCAGTCGGCAAAAGATGCCACCCTCTATCTTACTTTATCGCCCTGCAAAGAATGCAGCAAACTGGTTGTACAGGCGGGGATAAAAAAAATAGTTTACATGGATGATTATTCAGATAATGCCGGGGTCGAGTTTCTTCGGAATCATGGAATAGAAATTCTCCAAATTTCGAAAGAAAACCTTTTATAAAAACACAAATACTATGACCTGGGATGAAAAAATTAAAGATTTCGAAAACTTTCTAAGATTCGAAAGGAACTTTTCCGACAATACACTCGATGCCTATCTTCGGGACGTGAGAAAGCTACGGGATTTTGCAGAATTTGACATGAATGATACCGGCCCACTGGTCATTACTTACGAAAACATTCAGGAATTTCTCTTTCATCTTTCGAAGAAAAAATTCAGCGAACGAACCCAAGCGAGATGGATCTCGTCGATTAAAGCTTTTTTTAAATATTTAGTTGAAGACCAAGCGCGTGAGGATAATCCGGCAACCCTTCTTGAAGGCCCAAAACTCGGACTTTATCTTCCGGATACTTTAAGTTTTGATGATGTAAACAGAATCATTAAGGCCATTAATATTTCCACCGATTTAGGGCGCAGAAACCACTGCATGATCGAAGTACTTTACGGATGCGGACTACGGGTTTCGGAACTTATTGATCTGAAGATGTC
>JAHRWY010000024.1:0-9735 GCA_019104935.1 Kaistella sp. | reverse complement strand
TAAATAAATTGTGTTTTACGACATAAAAATCCGCTCAGCAATGCCGAACGGATTTTGTTGTTTAAAGCTTCTTCCAGTTTATTAATCCTTTAATCTACTTTTCAAGCGCCAAGAATTCTTTCAACTTCAATTGCCATTACTTTTCAATCTGGTTTTCAAAGCCTGGAGATGTTTTTTCGGATTAAAATCTTCGGCAATTCCGCTGTCTATTCCTTCCTGAATGGCGTTTTTCAGGATTTGAATTTTGTTTTCTTCCTCTTCTAAAAGTCGTAATCCGGCACGAATAACCTCGCTTGCGTTTTTGTATCGTCCTTGAGTCACTTTTGTATCAACAAATTCCTCAAAATAATCTCCTAAGGAAACGGATGTATTTCGTCCCATTTTTATTTGATTTAAATTTAATAAATGAAAGTTACCAAAATTTGGTAATTCAATCAAATTTTATTTTAGAAACTGCTTTTCTAAAATGATGGCTAATCATCACAACCACCAATAAAAAATCCGCTCAGCAATGCCGAACGGATTTTTATTTTAAGCTTCTTCCAGTTTTACGGTGAAGTGGTGGTGGATTTTCTTTTATTTATAATTATTTCTTTACCGAATAGAATATTAAAAGGTAAATAATAATACTCAACAAGTAGCTGAAATTTTGATATTTTCCCTGAGAAAAACTTTTAAACTGTGTATCGTTTTTGAAAATTTTGGCTGCAAAAAATAATATTAGAGCACCGGGATATAATAGAAAAGCCAGATGAAAATTCATTATTTGGTGTTATTTACAACTTCAGCAATGCTCAATAGGATGTTTATAAATTTTTAAGCTTCCTCCAGTTTTACGGTGAAGTGTCTCAGGATTTCAGATTCCCACTTGATGTGGTAGCCTTTTTCAATCTCTTCGCGTCTGTCATAAACATTCTTTATTGCGACAGCGATATAATCCATGTGATTGTTGGTATACGTTCTGCGCGGGATGGCGAGACGAACCAGCTCGAGTTTGGGATAACGGTTTTCTCTCGTCTGCGGATCGCGGTCTGCAAGCAGCGTCCCGATTTCTACGGTGCGGATGCCGGCTTCCTTGTAAATTTCGTTGGCAAGGGTTTGCGCAGGATATTCTTCACGAGGGATGTTTGGTAAAAACTTCAGCGAGTCTACAAAAACGGCATGTCCGCCAATCGGTTTCTGCACCGGTATTCCGAACTCGATGAGTCGGTTGCCGAGATATTCAACCTGCGAAATGCGGCTTTCAAGGTATTCAAATTCGGTAGCTTCGTTCAAACCAACGGCTAAGGCCGCCATATCACGGCCGGCCATTCCGCCATAGGTAATGAAACCTTCGTAAATAATGGTGATATTGGATGCAGCCCGGAAAATATTTTCGTCATTCAAAGCGATGAACCCACCGATGTTTACGAGGCCGTCTTTCTTGGAACTCATCGTCATCCCAACGCCGTAAGAGAACACTTCTTTGGCAATCTCCTTGATCGTGCGGTGCTCCTGTCCTGCTTCTCTCTTTTTGATGAAATAAGCGTTCTCCGCAAAGCGTGCAGAATCGAAATAAATCGGGATTCCGTACCGGTCTGATAGTTCTTTCACGGCCTTCATGTTCTCTAAAGACACAGGCTGTCCGCCGGAAGAGTTACAGGTAATGGTAATCAGACAGAACGGAATTTTTTCTTTCGGATAGGTTTTGTAAACCTCTTCGAGTTTTTCCAAATTGATGTTTCCCTTGAAGGGATGAAGATTTTCGATATCGAAAGCTTCATCGATGGTACAGTCGATCGCGTGGGCTTTTCTGATCTCGATATGGCCTTTCGTGGTATCGAAGTGGGAGTTGCCGGGAATCACGTCGCCTTCTTTTACAAGAACTGAAAACAGCACGTTTTCAGCGGCGCGTCCCTGGTGGGTGGGCAATAAATATTGGTATCCGGTAAGATTCTGCACGGTTGTGTGAAGTTCGTCGAAACTTCTGGAGCCGGCATAGCTTTCGTCACCCGTCATCAGTGCACCCCATTGCCGGTCGCTCATGGCACCGGTTCCAGAGTCGGTTAAAAGATCGATAAAAACCTGCGAAGATTTCAGGTTGAATAAATTATAATTGGCCTCTTTCAGCCATCGTTCTCTGTCTTCTCTGGTAGACTGGTGGATTTCTTCCACCATTTTTATTCTGAAGGGTTCAGCGTAAGGAAGTTTCATTTAGGGTTGGGTTTAAGGTTAAGGATGAGGTTGAAAACTTGCTTTGAGATTAATTAAACTCAAATTCAGCATCAATTCATTCCGGAGCCTTAAAAACATTGTCATCTGAATGGAATCCGGCGACACCGCCGCTTACGGCAAACTTCATGGCCTGCGCTGCGGTTACGTTTCCTAAGATCTGGATATTGGTGGCTTCTACAAACACCACCCAACCGGAAACCGCGTAGGAATGGGGCAGATAAACCGAAACATAGCCCGGGAATCCTACCGAGGACAAATCGCTCTGGGTAAGAAAACCTATGCGCCAGATGGCAGGGTTCTCGGTGGTTTTGATGAGGACGGGCTGGTTGAATTTCTTTTTGTCGCCTACAAAGGAAGTCATCACATCTTTCAGCGAGGTATAGATGAATTTGATGCCCGGCGTGTGTTCCAGGATATAATCGAAACTGTCTACCACGATACGGCCGATGATGAATTTATTTCCCAAATAGCCGACCAGTGCGGTGCCTAAAATAACGATCAGAAAAGTAATGCCGGGATACAGTTTTTCGGAAACGGCGGGGATAATATTATCGATACTCGAAACGATGTACCAGATGATCCATATCGTTACCGCAAACGGACCGATGATGAGCAGGCCCTGGAAAAAGGATTTCGCCAGGGTATTGAGAAGTTGTTCGAAGCGGGTGCGGTCCATTGATGTTTTCAGACTTGTTGTTACTGGTGGTAAAAATACTAAAAATCCGAAAACCTGGGTTAAAAAATCCTAGCCGTGGATGGTTTCTTTTTTACCGTAAGACTGAATGACTTTCGATTCATACTCCAGCCATTCTTCCCAGCGTTTGTTTACTTTTTCGGGGTCGCCGAGCTGTCTTGCAAAACCGATGAATGTGGTGTAATGATTGGCTTCGGAAATCATCAGTTCTTTATAGAAAACCTTCAGTTCTTCGTCTTTGATGTTTTCGGTAAGTACTTTGAAGCGTTCGCAGCTTCGGGCTTCGATCATGGCAGCGAAGAGCATGCGGTCGATAATCCTTTCGTCGCGGGTACCGCCGTGCCGGATGAATTTGATGAGCTCGCCCACATAATCATCTTTTCTTTCTCTGCCGAATTCGTAGCCGCGTTTTTTAATGATTTCGTGAACCATCTGGAAATGCTCGAGCTCTTCCTTTGCAATATTTAAAAGTTCAGTAATGATATCGGGATATTCCGGAAGCATCGTGATAAGGGTAATGGCATTGGTCGTCGCTTTCTGCTCGCACCACGCATGGTCGGTAAGGATTTCTTCCAGATTACTTTCGGCGATATTTGCCCATCTCGGGTCGGTAAGGAGTTTCAGTTTAAACATGCTAAAAAGTTTGGGTAAAATTACTCAATAATTTCTTCAGTGAAAATCTGTGGAATCTTCAATGTAACCGAAGGATTTTTAAACTAAAAGAAACAAAAAAGCAAATTATGGCATAAATCTTGAACGTTGCATTTACAACATTAAAAATTTTAAATTATGAACACACAGGTATTAACCAGTAAGTTAGAAAAATTGGGAATCATGATTCTTACATTTTTCTTCAGTGTAATGGCATTTGCTCAGGATGCAACCAAATCTCCGGATCTGAATGTTGATGTAACTACTACTAAAACCACCAGCACTACAGAAGAGTGGTTTACAAACCCAATTTACTGGGTAATTGGTGCGCTCGTTCTCATCATCATTATTGCTTTAGCAGCAAGAGGTGGAGGCAAAAGGGACTAATCACTTGTTCACTTCGTATTATAAAAAACCGTTTCAATATTAATTTGAAGCGGTTTTTTTACGCAGAAATTCGAGGAAGTTCCATCCGAAAGCATCAATTTTCTTCAGACCAACAGCGATTACAAACGCTAAAACAATATTGATGAGGTAAATTAAAATCATCAGTACCCACCACGGCATCGAATCCTGCAGCGGAACCACCAGAAAGTACACCAACGAAGAACTCATGCCCTGTGCAAAGTAAAAGAAAATGGCATTTTTTCCGATAAAAGTAATGATGCTTTCTTTTGTGATTTTCAGCCGGTTGTAGAGCACGAAAAGGGTAACAAGTGAAAACCCTGACCAGAAAATGTAAAGCAGTTTCGGCGGGAACTTCGCTTTATTCATTTTCATGAAAATTTCTTTACCTGAATTCCAGAACAGAATAATTAAAATAAGAATCAATATTCCGTATAAAAACGGAATCCACTGGGTGGGAATTTTTTTCCCTTTCAGTTGGTGGGCTGCAAGAAAAATACCTAAATATAGAGCGACGTAACCCACCTGACCTGTAGGATAATAATGAGGTAAAAGGTTGAAGATGATTGTCAGTCCAAAACATAAACCGATAAACCAGTTGATATGTTTCGGGAAAAACCTTAGGATCAGCACGCCGAAAACAGTTAAAATAAAATAAACTTTCAGGTACCAGAAACTTCCCATCACCACAGGAAATGTATCTGCATTGGTGTACTGGTGAAGATACCAGTTGCCGAGATTCTGCCATTGTGGAACATCAGAAATATTCTGCGGAACGTATTTCGATCCGAAAGTCGAGTAGAAGTCTTTCATCCATTCCAACCCGAAAACATGCAGTCCGAAAACTTTGAAAAAGTAATCGAGAAAGAACAGAAAAGTCACAAAAATCATGAAGGTGATCTGCAGTTTGAGGAGCCGGTAAAGTGTTTTTTCGACATTTCCGCCGGAAGTTAACCCACTTAAAGCATAAAACAGCGGCACATCGATGAGCAGTGATAACACCCGAATTTCTGTAGGAACATAAAACTGACCGGACCAAAATACGGTATGAATAAAAATAATGGAAAGCGTGGCAAAACCTTTGGCAAAATCAATGTAGAGATCTCTTTTCATGGTAAACGGGAAAAATCAAATTTAAATTAAAATTAAGCGAAATCACTGGTTCAGGTCTAAAATTTTTATGCGCCGGAGTTATAAATGTAATTTTCAGGTTTTTAAGCTAAAAAAAATCACATCATTGTGGATAAATGAGAAATATTTCTTACTTTTGCACCTCGAATTAACTAACAAAATTTATAAACAATGTTTGCAATTGTAGAAATAGCAGGGCTTCAATACAAAGTTGAGCAAGACCAGAAGTTGTTTGTAAACCGTTTGAAAGGAGACAAAGGAGCGAAAGTTTCTTTCGATAAAGTTCTTCTTACTGTAAACGGTACTACAACAATCGGCGCCCCGGCTGTAAGCGGTATCAATGTAGATGCTGAAATCTTAGACCATGTAAAAGCTGATAAAGTAATCATCTTCAAGAAGAAAAGAAGAAAAGGTTACGAAAAGAAAAACGGTCACAGACAGTCTTTAACCCAAATCGTAATTACTGGAATTACAGGTTTCGATAACGGTAAAAAAGAAAAAAAAGCTGAGCCAAAAGCTAAAAAAGAAGCTGTAGCGAAAGAAGAAAAGCCAGCAGCTAAAAAAACAACCAAAAAAGCAGACAGCGAAACTGCTGAATAATTTTAACCCAAAAACCTTAAAATAAAATGGCACACAAAAAAGGAGTTGGTAGTTCCAAAAACGGTAGAGAATCGCATTCCAAAAGATTGGGCGTGAAGATTTTCGGAGGTCAGGAAGCTATTGCCGGAAACATCATCGTGAGACAGAGAGGTACACAACACCACCCAGGTGAAAACGTGGGAATGGGTAAAGACCACACGCTGCACGCATTAGTTGACGGAAAAGTAGTTTTCAGAAAGAAACAGAACAACAGATCTTTCGTATCTATTGAACCAAACGCATAATTATTGCGTCCCGATCATCATCGGACTATAAATTAAATCCTCAGCCGCAAGACTGGGGATTTTTTCATTGAAATAAACCCGTTGAACCGTTCATTTAACTTTGAGCAGAGAAATTTAATTTTGAATTAATTAATATCTCCTATTCAAATATTAAATTTGAAAAAACTGAAATGGAAAAAAGAGAGGTAGAAATCGTTGTTCTTTCGGACATTCATTTGGCAACTTACGGCTATCACGCTGCCGAATTGGTTGCGTATCTGAAAAGTATCAAACCCAGACTTCTTATTCTGAACGGTGATATCATTGATGGATGGGCGTTCTCGAAAAAATATTTTCCGAATTCGCACATGGCCGTGCTGAGTGAGTTTTTCCGGATGATGAAAAGCGAAACCCAGATCATCTATATCACCGGAAATCATGATGAATTCCTGCGGAAATATTCGGATTTAACGATGGGAAATCTGTTTCTGACGGATAAATATCTTCTGGAAATCAACGGAAAAAAACATTGGTTCTTCCACGGCGATATTTTCGATCACACCACAAAAGGCGGTGCAAAAATTATTGCGAAAATCGGCGGAATCGGTTACGACTGGCTGATTCTCGTGAACCGCGCGATCAACTTTCTCCTCGAAAGCATGGGAAGGAAAAAAGTTTCGCTTTCGAAAAGAATTAAAAATTCCGTAAAAAACGCAGTGAAGTTTATTGGTGATTTTGAAGAAAAAGCCATCGAAATTGCCATTGAAAACAAATACGATTATGTTATCTGCGGGCATATTCACCAGCCTGCAGACCGCATAATCACCAAAGAAAACGGAAAAGTACGTTACCTGAATTCCGGCGACTGGATCGAAAATCTATCGTATCTGGAATACAACAACGGCGAATGGAGCCTTATTTTCTTTGATGAGACCAAATTCGACAAACCTGAAATTGTGGCCAGCGATACTTCCGTCAACCTGGAAGAACTGATTCATCCTAATGTTTTTGCAGCATTTGTTGGGCAGAAAATATGATTTATTTGTTTAAAAAGGCGTCCCACCCCTGCGCATTCAGTGCAATCAATTCATTACTGCCTCTTGCCACCAGATAATTCCCCTGATCCGCTTCCACGGCATGACCGATAATGCTGAAATCCGGATGATTCCTGATTTTTTCGAAGTCTTCAGGTGCTACGGTAAACAGCAATTCGTAATCTTCGCCACCGTTCATTGCGCACATGGCAGGATTCAGATTCAGTTCGTCAGCGGTAGAAATCGTGAGAGAATCCATTGGGATTTTTTCTTCGTACAGGCGGAAGCCCACTTTACTTTGATCCGACAAATGAAGGATTTCCGAAGATAAGCCATCAGAAACATCAATCATAGATGTTGGCTTTACACCAAGTTGTTCCAGAATTTTCTTTACATCGGTTCGGGCCTCAGGTTTCAGCTGTTTTTCCAGAATATAATCGTAACCTTCCATTTCAGGCTGCATATTCGGATTAGCAAGAAATACGGCGTGCTCGCGTTCCAGAATCTGCAAACCAAGATACGCGCCGCCCAGATCTCCTGTTACGACAAGCAGATCGTTCGGTTTTGTACCATTTCTTTTTACGATGTTCTCTGAATTTTCTAATCCGATTGCCGTAATACTCATCACCAAACCGGAATTGGAACTTGTAGTGTCGCCGCCAACCAAATCAACTTTATAACGTTTACAGGCCAACGCGATTCCGGCGTAAATTTCTTCGAGCGCTTCTACCGGAAACCGGTTCGAAATTGCGAGAGAAACCAGAATCTGTGTGGGAACAGCATTCATGGCTGCAATATCGCTCAGATTGATAACCACCGCTTTATAGCCCAAATGTTTCAGGGGTACATAGCCTAAATTAAAATGCACGCCTTCTGCCAAAACATCGGTAGTAACCACTACTTTGTGGTTTCCGGGATTAATTACAGCAGCGTCATCACCAATCGAAACTTCTGTAGAATCACTATCAAAACTAAAGTTTTCGGTCAGGTGTTTAATGAGACCAAATTCGCCGTATGCAGAAATCGGGGTAAGTTGCGGACTTTTATCTTCGAGCATAATTTTAATTTTTTCAGCTAGAATAGCGGTTAGTTTTCCTCTTTGTCTTTTTTCCAGGTGAAGGTTCCTCTTTTATGGAACGCTTCCACATTTTCAGGCTTGAAAGGCAAAGCTCTAAGGTCTTCTCTTGTTAAAATTTTAGTGTTTTCGGTACTGAATTCATTCATTACTTCCACAATTTCTTCCGGCGGAGTAGTGGTTTTTCTCAGCATCATGTCGATCCAAATTCCTGTTGCTTCCGATGTCGCACAATGCGTACCATCCGGAAGATAAAATTTGTGAACAAACTGGTAAATGCTTGCATCTTCAGACATTCCGGCAATTTCCAGACTTACATATACGGTTTGGTCGGCATAAATTTCCTTGAAAAAGGAATATCTTTCATGCAGAATTACAGGACCAATTCCCCATCGGCTAAGTTCTTTAAGTCCCATTTTATGGGTGTTCATAAAGGCCATTCGGGTTTGCGCGCAATACTGAACGTATGAAGAATTGGCAAGATGTTTATTGGCATCAATGTCGCTCCAGCGGACTTCAAATTTATGATGATATACTGACATATTTTTAGGTTTAATCTTTTGGGCAATCCCCTCGCCGGGCTTTACACACAGCTCGGGTCGGGCTTTTCATTCCAATCTTTTTCCGGCGTGGCCGCCAAAAAAAGGATTTCCATTGCAATCCCTATTGCGGAAGTGTTGTCTCCAAAATAGACTGTTGAATGAAGGCACAAAATTACGCATTAATCATGGGCTGGAAAAATCGTATTTTTGCATCTTCAGAAATTTTCATTCCACCGCGGACTGAATTCAGGGAAGTTTTAGATTAAAAGATGCAGAAAAAGAAAATTATCATTATCGGAGGCGGTGCAGCAGGTTTTTTCTGCGCCGCAAATCTCGACGCTAACAAATTAAGTGTTACCATTTTGGAGCAAAATTCGGATGTGCTGCAGAAAGTGAAAATTTCCGGAGGCGGAAGATGCAATGTTTCGCATGCATGTTTTGATCCTAAAGAACTCGTTGGATTTTATCCGCGTGGCAATAAAGAACTGCTCAGTGTTTTTCATAAATTTCAGCCGGGAGATACCATGGATTGGTTCGAGAAAAGAAATGTTGCACTTAAAATAGAGAGCGATAACAGAATTTTCCCGGAAACCAATTCGTCTCAAACAATTATTGACACTCTGGTTAATGAAGTCCTGAACAGGAAGTTCAACATAGAAACCAAAGCTGTGGTTTTAGATATTGTACCAGAGAAAGAACAGTATTTGGTTATCACAAACTCCGGAGAATATCTTGCTGATTATATTATTTATACTACCGGAAGTTCCCCGAAATCACTGAAAACACTCCAGAATCTCGGCCATAAAATCGTGGAACCGGTACCTTCGCTATTTACATTCAATATTAAAAATGATGTTTTAAAGGATTTGATGGGAACCAGTTTTCCGAATGCAGAAGTATCAATCCCCGAATTGAAAATGGAGGAATCAGGCCCGATGCTGATTACCCACTGGGGACTGTCGGGCCCGGCAATTCTAAAAATTTCTGCATGGAAGGCACGGGAACTTGCTGCGCTGAAATACCGTTTTCATATTCGCGTAAATTTTTTAGGCATGGATAAAGATGATGCTGAAGAAGCCTTTAAAAATTACAGAAACCAAAATCCTAAAAAAACAATAGGAGCTTC
>JAHRWY010000278.1:0-10159 GCA_019104935.1 Kaistella sp. | reverse complement strand
AAAGACAACAGAATCGCGCTCATGGATTTGGGTATGGTGGCTAAGTTCGGCCCGGATCTGCGCGAAAATATTTTAAAGTTACTTATTGCCATCAGCAAATATAACGGGGAGGAAACAGCCAATACGCTGCTTAAAATGAGCGATTACGATAAAAATGCGGACCTTTCCGGATTCAGAAAAGAAATTAACCGCCTCGTTTTAGATTCACAGAACAAAACTGCAAAAGACTTACAGACGGGAAGACTGCTGATTCAGATGAATAAAGTTGCAGCGGAAAAAGGCATTAAACTTCCGGTAGAGCTTAATATTCTTGGAAAAATTCTGATGAATATGGATCAGATTGTAGCGGTGCTGACTCCTGATTACGATTTACAGCGTGCCATCGAACGGAATGTGGAAAAACTGATGCAGAAAAAAATGCTTCAGGAACTGAAACCAGACAACTTCTTCGCAGAAGCTTTGGAAGCAAAAAAGCTCACCGAAAAACTGCCGGAAAGACTTAACATTATTACAGAAAAGCTTGCCAATAACGAATTTGAAATTAAAATAGATGCGATTGATGAACAGCGACTGACGGACGGTTTTCAGAAAGTAGCGAACAGAATATCGATTGGCGTCATCATCGCTGCGCTGATTATTGGTGCTGCCCTTCTGATGCGGATCCCATCAACCTTTACCATTTTGGGATATCCGGGATTGGCGATGATTTTTTTCTGTACAGCCGCTGTTATTGGGCTTTGGCTGGTGCTGCGGATGATGATGAAAGACCAAGATTTAAATCTAAAAAAATAATCAGCTGAAAATTTTACTTAAAAGTTCGGAAACTTCGCGGTGCTTGGTGGCAGGAAAAAGATGTGTTCCGTTTTCAATCACATAGTTCGGTTTCGAATATTTTATTGGAAATACAATGTCTTTATCTGCACAAATCTGAATGACTTTCGGGTTTTCTTTAAATTTCCATTCGGCAATTTTTTCGATGCTCCATTTTAGATAATAGGGATCACGAACCGTAAAATAATCCATCAGTTTTGGATTTTTCGGATCGAAAAACCTCCTGATAAAAGCATACGCAAGAGCCGATTTTTCGGTAAAAATATTTTCAGGAAGATATTTTGGTATTTTGGTGATTTCGCCAACTTTAATGAATCGTGATTTCTCCCTGTCGGATTTTATGCTTCCCAGAATCACGATTTTTTCAGCAGGTTTAATTTTATCGATTTCCTGAACCATGATTCCGCCAAAAGAATATCCGAGCAGATAAAAAGGCTGCGAATCATCGATTTTTCCGGCCATACGTTCTACATAATGATGAAAACTTTCGCCCCTTTCCGGCATTAACCAATCAAGAAAGACCACTTCCAGGTGTTTTGGGAATTTAAGTTTTTCGAGTACTTTGAAATCGGCACCAAGTCCACTAATTACGTAAAGTTTCATGATGTAAAAATAAAAAAAGAGCAGGTAAATCTGCTCTTTAACTTTAAATTTTTTAAGAATTATTTTGCGGTAACTTTCACCAGTATATCGATATCATCTTTTACCAAAACATCTTTCATTGCTGCTTTATACGCAACATCGAACTGCTGTCTGTCGAAAGAAAATTTATCTGAAACCAAATTCACTACTCCTTTACTGTAAGAAATTTTGGCTGGAAAAGAAACGGCATTGGTTTTTCCTTTTACGGTAAGATTTCCGTTGACGATGTAGTTGTAAATTTTATCAGAATTTTTCTTTACAGATGTAATGGTGTAGGTTGCGGTAGGATATTTATCGACTTCAAAGAAATCTCCGTTTTTAAGGTGGTTATTTAGTTTGGTCTGGGATTCGCCGGCCAAATCGGTGGCATTTACAGAAGTCATATCGAGAATGAAAGTTCCGCCAACCACGTGATTCCCTTTCATCACAATATTTCCGGATTTTACGTTTACTGTTCCGTCGTGAGATGAAGCCTGGGTTTTTGCGATTTTATAACCCCACCAATGTACATCGGATGCTACAACTTTCTTTGACTGCCCAAATGCCAAACCACTCACAAAAATGGCTAATAATGCTAATTTCTTCATTTATTTTGATATTATAATTGCGCAAAACTAAGGTTTGCTTTTGAGTGTAACAAACCTTGATCATAATAAAATAAATTTTTTGACAAATCTATGCTGAATGTTTTTCTAAATGGCATTAAAAAAAACTCCGGTGCAGTCTAGCGTACCGGAGGTTATATTATTTCAAAAAACTTTTATTCTGTAAAAAACGCTGCGTACAATGCCGCTCCGTTGATTATTGTCTTTTGGTCTTTCACGAGATAAATCGGAATATCCTTTAGAACAACTTCCATTTTATCGCTTACGATAAAGTTTTTGTAAAATTTATCGTTGCTGAGATATTTCTGAAGCATTACAGGAATGTCGCCGGTTAAATACAAACCACCGGTTGCCTTCAGTTTCAGAACTAAACTGTTTGCTTCCCGGGCAAGAAAAATGAGAAACGTATCGATGGTCATATTACAGATTCTGTCACGTTTTTCCAGCGCGCCATTTATAATTGCCTCTGTAAAGTTTCCGGCTTCGATTTCTTTCGTTAACCAGTCTGGCTGCTTCTGCTGTTTTACATCTCGTAAAAATCTGTAAATATTAAACAATCCTGAAGTTGATAGTACAGATTCCCAGGTTACAATTCCGTAGATTTTTTGCAGAAACTGATAAAATTCTACCTCATCGCTGGTACGGGGCGAAAATTCGCAGTGTCCGCCTTCGGTTGCGAAAGGGCGCAAGCATTCACCATCCCAGAACAAACCGGCCTCACCTAAACCGGCTCCGGGAGAAAGCACTGCCACGTTACCGGGTACAAAATCATCTGACCGATGAATCGTAAGAAAACCACTTTCATCATCATTACCCAACCCATAAGCCGAAGCCTCCAGATCGTTGATCAGATAAACCTTGTTTACATTGGTTTCAGTTTTAATTTTTTCTGCGTCAAGAGTCCAGGAAAGACGCTGTGGTTCGCTTTTACCGGCAATTACAGGGCCAGGAACCGCTACTGCTATCTTATCAATGCTTGTGATAAAATATTCAGTTATAAACCGGTTTACAATTTCCGAAAAAGACGCAAAATCCTTTGTGTTATAAGCAGCTTCTTTCTGAACAGCAACCTTTTTATTTTGGGTTATGTAGTGCGCAACATAGGTTATTTCCTGACGAATATCAGCTGCAACAAGCGAAATATCTGCGTTACAATCAGCATTCAGAGCGGGTAAGTATAATTTGAAGTTATTTTTAGATTCCATCTTTTTAATGTATCAACCAAAGATAATAATAGTTTTTAGAAAACTTAAAAAAAAACCTTCTTAAAACAAAAAATTTAAGAAGGTTTTATCAACTGCTGTGCGTTAAGGCTTTATTTTCCTAAAGGAATGTTGTAACCAACACCTACACCGATTGCGCCAGCATTGTATTTTTGGTCACCAATTTGTCCTTTGTCTCCGGTGAATGTTTTCTGATACTGAAGGGAGAAATTCCAGTCTTTGTTGTGATATCCGATTTCCGGTTTAATATAGAAACCACCGTCTGGTCTTTCAACAGCACTGTTTGCAGCAACTTTATCATCACCTACGATGAAACCGTAACCCAAATCAGTTCCTAAATAAAAACCTGTCTGCTTAGGATACACTCTAATTAAAGCTGCAACAGGAACAACTCCGAAATCGTTGTTATCGATGGTGCCGTTTTCTCTACCAAAGAAATGGCTGTACCCAGTTGCAATACCTAAACCGAAACCAGGAGTTACTAAATTCTGGTAAGAAAGATCTACTCCTACAGTTCCTCCAGCATTTTCAGCAGGAACAGCGATACCACCGTTAACTCCTACTTTAAGCATGTTTCTCATATCAGCACTTTGTGCACTCACTAAACCTGCGGTCATTAATCCTAATGCAAGGATTGTTTTCTTCATTGATTTCATAATTTTAAATTTTAATTTTACATGGATTCTACTTGTCAAAATCGTGCCAAATTGAATAACATTGCGCTTTGCAAACGGTCACCAAATCCTCATTTAACTGAAATACAAATCGTTACAGTGCTTAAAAATTTAAACATTCGTTTATATTTTTACGATAAAAATTCTGTCATTTATTACCAAACACGTACATTTTGGCAAAAAAAAATGAGCCAAGTCTTATAACCTGGCCCATTTATAATTTTTTAAAGATTATGAAAGACTTTCTAAAGCTGCCTTCACCTCTGCATATCCACCTCCGTTATAAACATCAGTCATTCCCTGCGATTTGAAATATTCCATTGCTTTTCCGCTTCGGTTACCGCTTCTGCAGAAAAAGATTTTTGTTCCACTGAGATTAAGAATCTCTTGTTTACGGTCCTCAATCTCGCCTAAAGGAATATTCTGTGCTTCTTCAATATGACCGTCCATTTCAAGTTCCATAGGTTCGCGCACGTCTATTAAATGATAGTTTTTTGATTGTAATACTTCTACTAATGACATAAATTAAATTTTAAGGGTGAATGTAAAATGATTTGGTTACGATTTACTTACTGTGATTCACAGCAAATTTATGAAATAATGTTAGTTTTGCACTAGAAAAAATGAGCACATTACCGCAAAAATATTCTGCACTGATTAAAGCCAAAGCCAAAAAATTTGGTTTTCAGAACTGTGGGATTTCAAAAGCGGGATTTCTGGAAGAAGATGCCAGGCCTTTCGAAAACTGGCTTCAGAATAATTATCACGGGCAAATGCAGTACATGGAGAATTATTTTGACAAAAGGCTGGATCCAACGCTACTTGTGGAAGGTTCTAAATCGGTAATTTCTCTTTCCTACAATTACTTTCCGGAGGAAAAAATTTCAGATTTTGACACCTTTAAAATCTCAAAATATGCTTATGGGCAGGATTATCACGAAATTATAAAAGCAATTCTGGAGGAAATGGTGGCGGAGCTGAAAGAAGAAATCGGTGATTTCCATTGCCGGGTTTTTACCGATTCGGCTCCTGTTCTGGAGAGAAGCTGGGCAAGAAAATCCGGAATTGGCTGGGTAGGGAAAAATGCAAACCTTATCACCAAACAAAGTGGTTCGTTTTATTTTCTGGCGGAAATTATCTGCGATCTGGATCTTACTGAAGATAAGCCAACCACCGATCATTGCGGTACCTGCAGAAAATGCATCGATGCCTGCCCTACGGAGGCCATCGTTTCTGATAAAATTATTGACGGCAGCAAATGCATTTCGTACGCGACTATTGAACTGAAAAACGAAATTCCTGAAAGTTTTAAAAATAAGATGGAGGACTGGATGTTCGGGTGCGATATCTGTCAGGATGTTTGCCCCTGGAACCGGTTTTCCGTACCGCATCATCAGGAAAAATTCAAACCAAATGATCATCTCAAAAGCTACACAAAACAGGACTGGCAAGAACTTTCACAGGAAATATTTTCTGAAATTTTCCGTAAATCTCCTGTTAAAAGAACGAAGTTCGCAGGCTTGAAAAGAAATATTGATTTTTTGAGTGAATAAAGCTTTTTCGGAACAATAAAATTCCGATTTATTGAGAAGATACTTCTGCAACCATGATTTCACATGATTGAACTGAATTCCGCTTAAAAGTTAGAAGAAAAAAATGATCTTCAGTAAGATAAATTTTCCATAAAGATCAGTGTCTTTTCTGTGTTCTTTTTGGTGCTACTTTTACACGAATTTTTAATTTCTTCGCTGATTTAGATTTTTTGGGCATAAATGCTAATATTTATGCAAATAAATTTAGAAATATTTTTCAAAAAGACAAATACTTAAGGAATTATTTAATGATAAATTTATTTTACATTTGAGAATGAAGAAATTTGTTCTCGCGATTCTGAAAACAGTTTGGGCCATCATCGGAATTATAGGAGTTTATCTGCTCTGCGGTTTTTTGATTCCTTACCTTGAAGTTCCTGCAAAATCTGTAACACAACCTAAGTATATTGATATTTACATTCTCACCAACGGTGTTCATACCGATTTGGTTGTTCCTGTAAAATCGCCGGAGATTGACTGGAGCACAGAAATTCCGTTTGAAAATACCCGCTCTAAAAGAACCGATTTCAAATATTTATCGATCGGTTGGGGAGATAAAGGTTTTTATCTGGACACCCCGACGTGGGCTGAGCTAAAACCTTCTACCGCTGTAAAAGCTGCCTTCTGGATGAGCGAATCTGCCATGCACTGCACTTTTTACGAATCGATGACGGAAGGCGAAGACTGCAAAAAACTTACTTTAACAAAACAACAGTATTTAGATTTAATAGGTTTCATCCGGGATAAATTCGACAGGAATCCGACAGGGAAACCAATTCTTATAAAAACAGACGCTGTTTACGGCAACAACGATGCATTTTATGATGCAAGAGGCCGCTACAGCTTTCTTAATACCTGCAATACGTGGACAAACAACGGACTGAAAGCTGCAGGACAAAAAGCCGCACTTTGGACGCCGAGTGACCGGGGCATTTTTCAGCATTACCAATAAAAAAACTCCCCGTTTCCGGAGAGTTATCATTAAAATATCATGTATGATGAAAAAAGTACTGATGTCTTTATTATGATTTTTTTTAATCCTTAATCGCAAGACTGAACAATAAATCGAGTTCGTCTTTCACATACACCATCCCACCCATTTTCTTAGGAGGCACGATATTGAAATCTGAAAATTTGAGTCTCTTATTGCCTACCAAACTGTTTTTGTATTCGCTGAATTCGATATTGTATTTTCTGGTAACGGTCATCATCTTCACTTCTACATTTGCCGAAAATCTGTTGGCTCCTGTTTTAGTAAAATTTAAAAATTTGATGGTAAGCACCGGATATTTGTCGGAATGTAATGTTTTACGGAAATCCGCAGTCATTATTCTGTTTTTACAGTCGAAATCGTTGACCTGTAACTGTAAATTCGGAAGTTGATTTCCTGAAAAAGAATAAATCGTGGGCGAATTTTTAAAATTAATGTTGGTGCATTTAAATGTATTTACATTCGTCCATCCGTTAATTTCCACTCCGTTTTGTTGAGCGAAAAACATTACCGGAGAGATAATGAGCAGCAGTATGGCGATTGTATTTTTCATGATACTAAAGATAGAAAAGGGATTGAAAACAATCCCTTTTCAGAAAAAATATTAAAAATTAGAAACCTATGGTTGCTTCAAACATCAACCCATTAAATTTACCACCTCTCAGTGCGCTTGTTGCACCCCAAACAGCATCGTTGTTGTATTTCTGATTCACATACTCTATTTTGGCAAGGATATTTTTGGTCATGAACCAACCACCTGCGATGTTGAATCTGTCGATTTTTCTTTCTGCGGAAACGTCATCGTCCTGACCGCTGATTGAGTTATAACGTCCACCAAAATAGAACTGTTCTTTGTTACCGAATCTGTAAAGCAATTCTGCTGCAAGCTGTGTGTAATCGCCATCTGTAGCTCTTTCATTTAAACCACTCGCTTTGTTACCGGTTACATATTCGTAAGCTCCAAAGAATTCAAGACCTTGATATTTAACGAATGGGTTTACTTGGAAAGCTTTCATTTTTTTGAATCCTGGGTTGAATCTACCAGTTGCGTAGTTATTAGTTCCCATTAAATCGTTTTGAGTTAAAAGAACGTAGTAATATCTACCACCTGCACGGTCTGAGTTATAAAGATAACCACCTGTAGATAATCCGTTAGTCTGGATGAAAGATCCTGTTAATCTAACTCTAAGGTCTTCGCTGATCTGTTTGTCGTATCCTAATTTAGCATATACTGACGGAGAGTTCCAGTTGGTTCCTTTTACAGCAGTCTGGTTAAGTTTACCATTAGAAATACCCACCATACCGATAAAGTTGTTATAGAATAAATAACCTTCACCAAAAGCTTCTGTAGAGAAATTATCCATGATAAAGTTTCCTACGAATGGGTTATTGATGGTTTCAGCATTATCACTTCTTCTGAAATGGTAATCACCATAGTTAATCTCATCCATACCCACTTTTACTCTCGCGTGTTTCATGATATTCGCTGCGAAACCTTCTTTAATAAAATCAAGATCATCGATTTGGATGTATCCACCTTTAACCCAGGCTTCGTTGTGGTGACGTGCAGAAAGATAAGTTCTTAAGTGCATTTTTACCCCTTTAGCAAGGTAAGCATTCACATCTAAGTTCGCTGTAGGAAGGTTGAAATCACTACCCATCACCTGTAAAGTGTTAGGAGTTGTTGTAGTACCAACGGTACCTAAAGAAGGTGCTTCTGTAGAGTGATCAAGCGACTGGAACTGTAAAGCGAAATCGCCACCGACGGAAACTTTCACACCATCGAATTCTGGAGAAGCTCCTTTTGGATCTTCAAATACATTTCTGCTGGCTTTTTCAGGAGCTAAATAATCTCTCATAGAAGTGGTAGTATCTTGTGCACTAATTACTCCGGAGAACAGTACTGCAAGCATTGAAGCTCTCATTAACATAGTTTTCATATTTTTAAAATTTAAATATATTAGTATTATTTGATTTTTAGTTGGCTGTTACATTAACCGTGATTTTAATTTCATTTCCGGTTTTCACAGTATTCATCATAAAAGAAGGAGGAGTTACCCCGTAATCGGTCATTTTAATAGTTTCAGTACCGGTAATCGTATAAGAGTTGCCTGATTTTGCTACAGTAACCGGGAAACTTACTGTTTTCGTAACATCAGTTACTTTTAATTTTCCTGTGATGGTACCTTTACCAATATTCACAGAAGTTGCTGTAAAGGTGATGTTCGGGAATTTATCCGCTTTCATCGCTTTGTAAGCATTGCTGTCCATCGCACCTTTTCCACTTTTCAGGGTCTTGGCTCCAAGATTATACTGGATGTTGTTGATGGCATTCCCTGCCACTGTACCTGAAAAAGTTCCGGAAGTTGAGGTCATCGTCCAGTCGTGCATCGTAGATGTTCCTGAAACAGTAGTCTTCACCGTTTTGCTGCTGATCGCCTGGGCGCTTGCCATTCCCGAGAAAAGTCCGAAGGCTAAGAGCAACATTTTGAAATTGGATAAATTTTTCATTGTTTCTAATTTTAATATTCTTAATAAATCTTCTCTTATTTTGTACTACAAAGATATAACGATATTTATTAAATCAATAATAAATTTAGAAATATTAACATGATATATATCCTAATTTCAGTTTTTACTAAAAATTTACAAAATAAAAATGAGTATTTTAATGAAATAACCAACAATAATATTATTTAGCGTATTATTAAATAACAAATCTCTTTAAAAATTAGATTTTATTTAAACAAACTTAAACACCCATTTAAAAATGACTGATAGAAATCATAGATAATAAAATTAATCACGTAGAAAAATATTGTTATATTGATTTGAAAGCGTATAATTTCCAGAGAAGGCATTATGAAACAGACATAAAAAAACCTCTGAAAATCAATGATTTCAGAGGTTTGTACCCAGTGCCGGAATCGAACCGGCACACCTTGCGGTACTAGAGTTTGAGTCTAGCGCGTCTACCAATTCCGCCAACTGGGCTCGTAATTGGGTGTGCAAATATAGATTTTTTTTTAATTCTGAAAAATTATTTATCAGAATTTTTTCAGGGTCTGCACCTGAATAAAGGCTTTTTTTAACCACATATTCACAATCAGAAATCAATTTCTAACTGATCATAGGCAAGATGTACATTCTCAGGCAACTCATTCTCAACATCTTGATGCATTCCCATGTGATGGGAAATATGGGTGAGGAACATTTTTCTGGGCTTCAGAATTTTGAACAGTTCCAAAACCTGAGGTAAAATAAAATGGGCAGGATGTGGTTCTTCTTTCCTGATGCAGTTGAGTATAAGATAATCCAGGTCCTTTAATTTATCCATCTCTTTATGCGGAATCGCACTCGCATCTGTAATATACACAAGATTTTTAAACCTAAATCCAAAGATCGCCAATTTATGGTGCAAAACTTCTACCGGAATCACGTACGCATCAAATAAAGTAAAGTGCCCGGAAATCTCATGCAGGTCGAAAGAAGGTGCACCCGGATATTTTATTTCGGCAAAGGCATAGTGAAAACGCTGCTTAATTTCGTCTCCTACCCTTTTTGAACAGTAAATGGGGATATCTTTTCGGCTTCGGAAGAT
>JAHRWY010000269.1:0-3797 GCA_019104935.1 Kaistella sp. | reverse complement strand
AGCGCACATTGAAATTAACGGAGATCTGCTGGAAGTAATACACGATATGCAGAAATATGAGGTATTTCTGAATTAAAATTTCACAGTAGAGTTTTAAGACACTTTTAATAGTTAAAGAGTAGGACAGTATCGATCTTCGGTACTGTCTTGTTTTTTTAAACAAATGTTAATGAGCTGTTAAATTGCTCATAATTAGTAAGTTTGGGTGATTTTACGGTAATGGGAGAGCGATAAAATCATTATTTTCGTAAAACCAAACACAAATTCTATGAAAACTGAAATTATTCTTTTTGATAATCACTGTGTGTATCTTGAGGCGATGGGTTGTTTGTTGGATAAAAAAGGCTTTGGTGAAAAATACAGTTACATCATTACCACCGAAGTCGATGAGCTTGAAAATTTAATTAAAGAAGAATCTCAAATTGCCGTTCTTAATATTTTAGGATTCAGTACCAATGATGCGTTGGCTATAATCGAAAAGTTGATGGGTCTTAACGCCCAGTTAAAAATTATTATTCTTTCGGCCAATATAGATGTTAAAAATATCAAGAAATTTTTCGACCGAGGCATTAAAAGTTTTCTCAGCAAAAGTACCGACGCCGCAGAATTCGTGCTTGCATTAAATGAAGTAATCGCCGGCCGGGTTTTTCTAAATGAAGAAATAAAAAATATACTTTACAATTTTATCTGTAATCTTGAAGATTCAAATGAGAAAAAAATTGGTACTTTCGAAGAACTTACCGTACGCGAAAGAGAAGTTCTCGACCTCATTTGTGAAGGTTTCCGGACTAAGGAAATTGCGGATAAGCTATTTATCAGTACACATACAGTAGAAACGCACCGCCGGAAAATCATGCTTAAACTTGATGTTAGAAATTCCTCAATGCTCGTGAAATTCGCGGTGGATAATCATCTTGTTAATTAATGAATTAATTATGATCATTCGTAATCTCAAAAATTAAGATCATACAAACTCTTTTAAATGCTCTACCGCTTTTAAAATGGTCTCTTCTCTTTTAGCGAAACAAAAACGGATTTTTCCCGAATCCGACGGCTCATGATAAAAAGAAGAAATAGGGATTGTTGCAACTTTTGCGTGTTCGGTAAGCCATACTGCGAATTCCTTTTCAGGCTTTTCTGAAATGTTTCCATAGCTCATAATCTGGAAATAGCCGGCTTCTGCTTTTTCTGTAAATGTGAACGGCAGATCCTTAAAAGACTCGATAAAGAAATCCCTTTTTTGCTGCATGAATTTGGTGTTTTCTTCTGCATCGAAAATTTCTAAATATTTGGCGATGGCATATTGTGCAGGTGCATTCACACTGAAGCTCAAATACTGATGTACCCGCCGGTAAGCCCGCGAAAGTTCCTCGGAAGCCAATACATAACCTACTTTCCAGCCGGTGATGTGAAACATTTTCCCGAACGAAAAAATACTGAAACATTTTTCCCTGAGAACAGGATGCTGAAAGGCGCTGTAAAACCTGCACTCATCGTAAGTCAGGAGATCATACACTTCATCAGAAATTAAAATAATATTGGTATTGGAAATGAGATTCGCGAGTTGATCCCAGTCTTCCTTTCTCCAGACTTTTCCGGAAGGATTATGGGGTGAATTTACAATGATCGCTTTGGTTTTAAGACTGATGACTTGCTTGAGCGCATCAAAATCAACTTCAAAATTATCCTTCAGCTTCACATATACTGGGATTCCACCGTTAACTTCTATAGAAGGAACATACGAATAGTAGCAGGGTTCGAGTACAATAACTTCATCACCTGGGCCAAGAATGGCCGCCAAGGCTGTGTAAATTGCGTAGCTTGCGCCGGGAGAAACTGTAATATTTTCCTTAGAAACCGAAATCTTACGTTTCAAATTAAATTCAGATAAATTTTCGACAAGTATTGGCAAGCCTGCCATGGGTGCATATTGGTTGAAATTTTTCTCGGTTCCTTCGCATAGAAGTTTTTTCAGTCTGTCGTCAATATCATAATCCGGAAAACCTTGCGAAAGATTCACAGCGTTATGTTTCAGCGCTAAAGCCGACATTTCCGAGAAAATTGTAAGGTCGCTTCCTGAATGTTTTCTTTTAATCATACTCAAATTTATAATAATTGTTTCGAAACTTAATCTGAAAAAAAATGCTATTTTTAAACTTTACAAAATAAATTTATGAAAAACATCCTGATTCCGCTGCTTTCGGCAGTTTTGTTAACAAGTTGTGCCACGGTAAATTATACGTATGATGGCAATGCTTTCAAAAAATCTATGCGCACGATTACCCAAGACGATTTAAAGAAAAACCTTTATGTAATTGCTTCGGACGAAATGGAAGGTCGTAACACGGGAAGTGCCGGACAGAAAAAAGCCGGCGAATACATCATCAAACAGTACAAGGAAATGGGCGTTCCGTACCCAACGCCAATGAATTCTTACTACCAGAATGTCCCTGCAAGTTTCATGAACGAAAAAAGAAGGGGTAAAGGTTTACCTGATTCCGAAAATATTCTGGCGTTTATAAAAGGCAGCGAAAAACCAGATGAAATTATTGTAATTTCTGCTCATTATGATCATGTAGGAACACAAAACGGTGTTGTTTACAACGGTGCAGATGATGATGGAAGCGGTACAGTTGCTCTCATTGAAATTGCTGAAGCTTTTCAGTATGCTAAAAAGGCTGGTCATGGCCCGAAACGTTCGGTTTTGTTTTTACATGTAACCGGCGAAGAACATGGGCTTTTGGGATCTGATTACTACTCCGAAAATCCGGTTTTTCCATTGGCAAATACAGTAACGAATCTTAATATCGATATGATTGGAAGATGCGATCCCGCGAATTGTGGTAAAGATTATGTGTATGTGATCGGTTCGGAAATGTTGAGTTCTGATCTGAAGAAAATTAATGAGGCGGCCAATAATAAAACTACCAAAATGGAGTTGAATTACAAATACGACGAACCAAATGATCCGCAAAGATTATATTACAGATCAGATCATTATAATTTTGCAAAGCACAATATTCCGGTAGCTTTTTTCTTTGACGGAATTCATGAAGATTACCACAAATCCACTGATGATGCTGATAAAATAGATTACAACGCATTGCAGAAACGCACCCAATTGGTTTTTGCCACCGCCTGGGAACTGGCAAACCGAAAAGACCGCATTGTGGTTGACGGTAAAAATAACAGGTAATTTTTTGTATTAAAAAAATAGATCCGTTGCTTTTGCAGCGGATTTTTGTTTTTGTAAATTTGATTTCCGGCTCCATATTTCAACGGATAGAATAGAAGTTTCCTAAACTTTAGATCCAAGTTCGATTCTTGGTGGAGTCACATCTATTCATAAGAGAATCCACTGTGTATCAGTGGATTCAATAGATAGGATCTCATTTTTTTTTAATTAGACAACAACAAAAAAGAGAAGCCGACGGTGCTTCTCTTAAATTTTATATCAATTTAATGGTATTGCGATGGATGACAAAAAAGAAAATGAAGTTCATTTCAATCTTATTTCAGAGTAAATGTAGGAATTATTTTCACACACAATGTAAACTGAATGTTAAAATTCATACATTATCCACATTTTTTTGTGGATAAAACCTAACTGTGGAAGTGACTTTATTATTTTGAAATTAGAGCTTGGTTTTCAAACGCAGCAGTTCTACGAACAAAATACTGTTTATACCCTAAGTCTTCAATGTTTTCTAAAAATTTATAGATATCAATATTTTTTACAGAATCACTCTCGAACGAGAATGATAATGGTTTCAAGTATCCCCAACTGTCTATTAAAT
>JAHRWY010000147.1:0-2596 GCA_019104935.1 Kaistella sp. | reverse complement strand
AAAAGCTCAACCTTCAGGTTAAGCTGGTATTCCATTAATTATTTAAATCTTCCCCTCTTGCTTCATTTCTGAAATATCAATGAAGCTGACCCGTCCTGAAATAAATATACAGGTTAATAAATAAATCCTAATACTATACAGATATTATTTGTCATCCTAAAAGAGCTATACCACAGTATTTTTTACAGTTAAACGAGTAACTTTATTGTGTATCGGAAGTACCAAATTTTAAGAAAAAATATAAAAATATTGGCTTTTTTGATGCCAGATCTGTCTGAAAACTAAAAAATTTCGGTCAAAAAAGACTGTTTTTTGGAAGTTTTAGGGCGTACTTTTCCCAATTTTGATGCTGAATTTTTATCTCCTGGGACATTTTCTCTCCGTTTTGGAGGATTTTTAATTCTCTTCGTAAGGTTTTTAATTTCATCAGGACGAAATTTTTGTTTCATACCTATGAAACTTTTGTTTCATGCCTATGAAATTTTTTTTCGTACGTACGAAAATATTTTCTGTGCGGACGTTTTTGACCGATTTCCTGGACAAAAACACAAAAAAAACCTTCCGGATTACCGCAAGGTCTTGTTATGATTTCAGTGAAATTTTAGAATTTCAGATCGCCGTTTACGTCTCTTACCGCCTTGGCAGCCGTTTCGAATTTTTCTTTTTCAGCGTCTGTAAGCGCGATTTCCACGATTTTTTCAACACCGTTCGCACCGATAATCGCAGGAACACCTAAGCAGATATCGCTTTGGCCGTACTCGCCATCGAGCATGAGTGAACAGGGAATCATTTTTTTGTGGTCACAAAGGATGGACTGTACCATTACGGAAACTGCCGCTCCCGGTGCGTACCATGCAGAGGTTCCCAAGAGTTTGGTTAAGGTTGCCCCACCTACTTTGGTTTCCTCTTCCACATAAGCCTGTTTTTCAGCATCCAGGAATTCAGTTACAGGAACGCCGTTTCTTGTCGCTTTGCTCATTAGCGGAAGCATTCCGGTGTCGCTGTGTGCCGCGATTACCATACCGTCAACATCTGAAATCGGGCATTCCAAAGCTTCAGCAAGTCTGTATTTAAAACGTGCAGAATCCAGGGCTCCACCCATTCCGATAATTTTGTTTTTTGGAAGTCCGGAAGTTTTGTGAACCAGGTAAGCCATGGTATCCATTGGGTTGGAAACGACGATAATGATGACATCCGGCGAATGTTTTACCAGATTCTCAGTTACTTCTTTTACGATTCCTGCGTTGATTCCGATGAGTTCTTCTCTGGTCATTCCAGGTTTTCTTGGGATCCCTGAAGTGATTACGGCTACTTTGGAGCCCGCAGTTTTGCTATAATCGCCGGTGGTACCGGTAATTTTGGTATCAAAACCATTCAGTGACGCGGTCTGCATCAGATCCATGGCCTTTCCTTCGGCAAAACCTTCTTTAATATCAACCAAAACTACTTCGGCTGCAAAATTTTTCATCGCAATGTATTCTGCGCAGCTTGCGCCCACTGCTCCTGCACCTACAACGGTAACTTTCATATCTACTTATTTATTTGTTTTTAATGGTGATATGGAACCTTGCGGTTTCATATCTTTTTATTTATTGTTTTCTAATGGCGATTTGAAACCTTAGGGTTTCATATGCTTTACTATTTTAAAACTTTAATTTTTTGATGCTCAAATTTACGAAATATTGAAGTTGCAGACAAAATGATTTTACCTTTTTTAAATGATTAAAAAAAGGGCTGTCGTGTGAGACAGCCCTGATGTAAAAATTAAAATGTATTACTTTTTGATGATGAGTTTAATTGTTTTTTCCTGTTTCGAAGTTTTTACTTTCACCAGGTATACTCCTCCTGCAAGGCGGTTTTCACTCACATTCAGGCTGGCATTACTGCCGTTTCTCAACACTTTGCTGCTGTAGTCTCCTACCAGTTTTCCTGTCATATCGTACACCTGTACCAGAACTTTGCTTCCTGCTTCTGCTTCGAACTTCACATTGAATTCGCCGTTTGAAGGGTTAGGATAAAGAACGATGGCACTCTGCACTTCAGGCACAATGGCTTTAGGCTCAGCTACTGCAGCGGTATCAATACCTTTGGCAGGTGGTGTACCCGGACATGGACAAGCCAGAAGTCCAAGATTCACTTTACCGCCATCGTAATTATTATTGATCGCGTCAACAATTGCATTGATTTCGGAAGCACTGTAAGATGAAGGCTCACCACCCAGGATTTTATTGGCTTCTGCCAGAACCTGATAAACAGTCCAGTTTGCAAAAGTACCTGAACTCACGATGAGATCACCAAGATGCGATGTACTGGCTGAGAAATTAGGATCATAGAGATCGAAAGTCACATTCAGTGTTAACGCTACAGTTTGACCCGCTAAAACATTGGAGTAGTTTGCGCCTGGGTTCGTCATTGTTCCAGAATTTAAAGCTCTTGCAGTTGTTCCGCTTGGCAAGAAATCATCCACTGCTTTTGCTGAAGTAAGTTTCAGGAATCTTGAACCTGCTCCTACTGTTAATCCGGTTGGGAATGCTCCGGCAAAATGAGTATCCCGGTATTTACCCCAGTTATTGCCTGAAGCTTTTGCGCCCCAGCC
>JAHRWY010000140.1:0-2737 GCA_019104935.1 Kaistella sp. | reverse complement strand
GAACAGAGTGTAGAAATAATGACGGAGGATATTTTCCAGCTGATGAAATTCCTGAAAATCAATAAAGCAAGTTTCGTGGGTTTTTCAATGGGTGGTGCGGTAGCCTTTCAAATGGCACTTTTTCATCCCGAAAATGTGGATAAACTGGTAATTTTAAATTCCGGGCCGGATTTCAATAATGCCAAAGATTCCGGTGTGGATATATTAGGCGAAAGAACTAAAATTATTAAGGAGCAGGGTTTCAGTACATTGGCGCAAACTATTTCGGCAGGAATGTTTCCTGAAGATAAACAGAAAGAATGGCGCGATGAATTCGAACAACGCATTGTAAGTAATGATGAAGACGCTTATCTGAAAACTTTCGGAGAACTGATGAGCTGGGGAATGGGCGAAAAAATTTCTGAAATTCCGCACCAGACTTTAGTGATTGCTTCGGATATGGATTATACTCCGGTTGATTATAAAAAATCTTATACAGAGAAGATGCAGCATGCGAAATTGGTCGTAATTGAAAACTCCCGACACGGTGTAGTGCTCGATCAGGCTGAAAAACTCAATGAAGAACTGCTTAAATTTTTGTAAGAAATGAATAAAAATGTTTTAATTACAGGAAGTACAAGCGGAATAGGCTTGGGAATCGCAGAAGCTTTCGCCAAAAACGGCGACAATATTGTCTTCAACGGTTTAGAAGAAAACGGAGCCGAGATCGCAGCCGACATCGGAACGAAATACGGCGTAAAAACTGCCTTCAAAAATTCAAATCTCATGACACCGGAAGGCGTACAGGAACTGGTAGATTTTGCTTACAGTGAATTGAGTTCTGTCGATATTCTCGTCAACAATGCCGGAATTCAATTTGTTTCGAAAATTGAAGATTTTCCGCTGGAAAAATACCAGCAGATCATAGCTTTAAATATGAATGCAGTATTTTATGCTTCCAGAGCGGTTTTCAAAAAGATGAAAGAGCAGAAGTTCGGCAGAATAATCAACGTGTCCTCGGTTCACGGGATTCGCGCTTCAGAATTTAAATCAGCCTATGTCACAGCGAAACATGGGGTAATTGGCCTCACAAAAGTCCTGGCTCTTGAAGGGGCAGGATTTAATGTGACCTGCAATGCAATTTGTCCGGGTTACGTAAAAACGCCGCTGGTTGAAGGTCAGATTAAAGATCAGGCAAAAACCCACCGGATGAGCGAAGATGAGGTGGTGGAAAAAGTAATGTTAAAGAAACAGGCAGTAAAAAGTTTTGTCCCGGTTGAGAAATTAGGAGAAATTGCCGTATTTTTATCAGCAGAAAATGCAACAACAGTCTCCGGATCGGTATTTACTTTAGACGGAGGGTGGAGTGCACAGTAATATTTAACAAAATATGATCGATAAAAGAGTAAAAAACGCCAAAGAAGCCATCCAGGGAATTACTGATGGAATGACTTTGATTGTAGGCGGTTTCGGATTATCCGGAATTCCCGAAAATTCAATCGCCGAGCTGGTTGCAAGCAATATTTCCGGACTTACCTGTATTTCCAACAATGCCGGAGTCGATGATTTTGGACTTGGTTTGCTTCTTCAAAAGAAACAGATTAAAAAAATGATCGCATCCTACGTTGGAGAAAACGCAGAGTTCGAAAGACAGATGCTTTCCGGAGAACTGGAGGTGGAACTCACGCCACAGGGAACTTTAGCCGAGAAATGTCGCGCTGCGCAACACGGAATTCCGGCTTTTTATACTCCCGCAGGTTACGGAACTGAAGTTGCGGAAGGTAAGGAAACTAAAGAATTCAACGGTAAAATGCATATTCTCGAGTATGCCTACGAAGCAGATTTTTCTATCGTTAAAGCATGGAAAGGTGATCACGCAGGGAATTTAATCTTCAGAGGAACTGCACGAAATTTCAATGCGCCAATGGCTGGAGCCGGGAAAATTACCATCGCTGAAGTAGAAGAACTTGTAGAGCCGGGAGAACTTGATCCTAACCAGATTCATATCCCGGGAATTATGGTACAGCGGATTTTCCAGGGCGAAAAATTCGAGAAAAGAATAGAGCAGCGTACAACCCGAAAAAGAGAAGCATAATGTTGACAAAAGAACAAATCGCACAGCGAATTTCAAAGGAAGTTAAAGACCGTTATTATGTAAATCTCGGGATCGGAATTCCCACTTTGGTCGCAAACTACGTTCCGCAGGATATTTCCGTGGAATTCCAGAGTGAAAACGGAGTGCTTGGCATGGGACCTTTTCCTTACGAAGGCGAAGAGGATCCGGATTTAATTAATGCTGGAAAACAAACCATCACGACGCTTCCGGGTGCTTCGTTTTTCGATTCTGCTTTCAGTTTTGGAATGATCCGCAGCAAAAAAGTTGATCTCACCATTCTTGGAGCCATGGAAGTTTCAGAAAACGGCGATATCGCCAACTGGAAAATCCCCGGTAAAATGGTGAAAGGTATGGGTGGCGCAATGGACTTGGTTGCTTCAGCTGAGAATATTATTGTAGCGATGATGCACGTGAACAAAGCCGGCGAAAGCAAAATTCTTAAAAAATGTACACTTCCGCTAACCGGGGTTGGCTGTGTGAAAAAAGTAGTTACAGAACTTGCCGTGATGGATGTTACCCCAAAAGGTTTTAAACTTCTCGAGCGCGCTCCCGGAGTTTCCGTGGAAGATATCATCAAAGCAACCGACGCCGAACTCATTATCGAAGGAGATATTCCGGAAATGCAGTTTTAAATCAAATACT
>JAHRWY010000102.1:0-12998 GCA_019104935.1 Kaistella sp. | reverse complement strand
ATTACGCTACCGGAAAACGAATTAAAACTATATAAACTCATATATAATCACTAACTTTAGAAAGCCATGAAACGTACCCTGTTACTTATTTTTCTGTTTCTTTTCGGTCTCGTTACCCTCTTTATGAGCAGCGCGGTTTTATTCGACTGGCTGGGCATCCGCGAAAAAGAAGGGAATTTTGTTCCTGCCGTGGTTTGGGCGAACTGGCTGTGCGGAATTCTTTATCTGGTTGCTGCTTATGCAGTCTTTAAAAACAGCCTTCGGGCAAAAATTCCATTGATTACTGCAGTCTTCATTTTGATTGCAGCATATCTCTATCTCTTTATCCACATCAGTAACGGCGGTCTGTACGAAACAAAAACAATGGGCGCCATGGCATTCCGGGTCGGTATTACTGCGTTATTCCTTTTTACAACCATAAAAATTTTTAAAAAATGAAAAAAACATTGCTTTCAGCACTTTTAGGGCTGGCCATCGTAATTTCCTGTGAGAAGAAACAGGAAACTACCGAAAATCAGGATCATACGAATCACACCGAAAATGTTGCAGCTGAAACTGAAGCCGAAGCTCCGGCAAAAGCTACCCATGACGATCATGCCGATGCCAGTGCAAATCTGGAACTCGACAACGGTAAAAAATGGAAAACCAATACCGAAATGCTGCCGTACATCCAAAAACAGGAACAGCTTATTGATGCTTACGATGATGAAACCGGAGATTACAAAAAACTCGCAGCCGACCTTTCAGCAGCCAATGACCAGCTGATTAAAAGCTGCACCATGACAGGCAAATCTCACGATGTTCTTCACGTTTGGCTTACCGATCATATGAAAAAAATCGATCTGCTTGCCAAAGCTGCCACACAGCAGGAAGCTGAAAAAATATCTGAATCACTGGAGCATTCTATGGACTCTTATCACCAGTATTTCGAATAGTAATTTAAATTAAATGTATATCAAACCTTCAGGGATTTGCTCTGAAGGTTTTTTTTGTGGAAACATTCCGATTGAAAATTTCAATACAGCCAATTACCAATATCATATCAATTAACAGATTTTGGCTTTTTCATCCGCAGTAAAATTGGTAATTTTAAAAACAATAATTAAACAATATTACAATGAGTTCAAAAGTTTATGACAGAGTTCAATTGAAAGAAAAGTACGACAATTACATTAACGGAACATGGGTAGCGCCCGCAAGCGGAAAATACTTCGACGTAATCACCCCGCTGGATGGCACGGTGATGAGCCAGGCTGCCCACTCTAACGAGCAGGATCTGGAGATGGCTGTAAATGCTGCGGAAGCTGCTTTTGTCAGCTGGGGAAAAACTTCGGTTACGGAAAGAAGCATCATCCTGAATAAAATTGCCGACCGCATGGAAGCCAATCTGGAAAAAATTGCCGTAGTGGAAACCATGGACAACGGAAAACCGGTAAGAGAAACCCTGAATGCGGATATTCCTCTGGCTATCGATCATTTCAGGTATTTTGCCGGCGTAATCCGGGCTGAAGAAGGTTCGCTGATGGAACTCGACAACAATACCGTTTCGCTGATTGTAAATGAGCCGCTGGGCGTTATCGCGCAGATTATTCCCTGGAACTTCCCTATCCTGATGGCCGTTTGGAAACTTGCTCCCGCTTTAGCTGCAGGAAACTGTGTGGTGCTGAAACCTGCGGAAAACACGCCAATCTCTATCCTCGTTTTAATGGAAATTATCGGCGACCTCCTGCCACCGGGAGTTGTGAACATTGTGAACGGATTTGGAGGCGAACTGGGCCATGCTTTAGTGACCAACAAGAAAGTTTCCAAAGCTGCGTTTACCGGCTCTACCGCAACCGGAAGGCTGGTGATGCAGTACGCTACAGAAAACATTATCCCGGTAACACTGGAACTTGGCGGTAAATCTCCGAACGTTTTCTTTGAATCCGTGATGGATGAAGACGATGCCTTCTTCGACAAAGCGTTGGAAGGTGCTGTTTTATTTGCACTGAATCAGGGTGAAATCTGTACCTGCCCATCAAGACTTCTCGTACAGGAAAGCATTTACGACAAGTTTATTGAGCGAGTACTTGAAAGAGTGAACGCCATCAAAGCCGGAAACCCGCTTGATACTTCAACGATGATTGGTGCGCAGGCCTCAAAAATTCAATATGATAAAATTCTGAATTACATTAAATTTGGTAAAGAAGAAGGCTGCGAGGTTCTTTCCGGTGGTGATGCCAATAAACTGGAGGGCGATTTACAGAACGGTTACTATATCCAACCTACCCTTCTTAAAGGTCACAACAAAATGAGAGTCTTCCAGGAAGAAATCTTCGGACCTGTTCTTGCGGTGACCACTTTTAAAGACGAAGCAGAAGCAGTTGCCATTGCCAACGATACGATTTACGGTTTAGGAGCCGGTGTATGGACCCGTGATGCGCACCAGCTTTATCAGGTTCCGAGAGCGATTCAGGCCGGAAGAGTTTGGGTAAACCAATACCATTCTTATCCTGCAGGCGCACCGTTCGGCGGCTACAAACAGTCGGGAATCGGCAGAGAAAATCACAAAATGATGCTCGATCATTACAGACAGACGAAGAATATGCTGATTTCTTACAGCAAAGATAAATTAGGATTCTTCTAAATGATAATGGGCGGATTTGTATTGTAAATCCGTCTTTTTTCTGATTTCAATTAAAAAGTTTCAACATGGAAAAAATCCCCCGTCTTTCAGTAACTCCAAAAGCCCTGGAACTCGTAAAACAACTCTCTGAAGAATTTGGTGACCTCATGTTTTACCAGGCCGGTGGCTGCTGCGAAGGTACCCAGCCACAGTGTTTCCGCAAAGGGCATTTTTATCCGCGCACTAAAGATGTGAGCATAGGAAAAGTTCTGGGCTTTCATTTCTGGATCGATCATGATCTTTTTGAATACTGGAAGTACAGCCATTTCGAACTTGATGTGACGGACGGTTTCGGTGCTGGCGGATTTTCTCTTGAAACCGCTAAAAACAAAACGTTCAAAGTGAATTACAGACTTTTCAGTAAAGACGAACTGGAGCACCTGGAGGACACCATTCTTTATCATCAGTATATGATTCAGCAAAAAGAGAATTCGCAGAAAATTTAAATCAGAATAAAGATATACCCGGCAAATATTATTTTTAAAAGCTGTTAATTTTTTAATTGACAGCTTTATTATTCATATTTTTTACTAATTTCATTATCAACTAAATATTCAATTATGGAAACAAAAACTACTCTTTTCAAAAAACAAGATTACCTTCCCAAAGCCCTTTCTTTGCGGCTTCTGAACAAACGTATATCTTCCGTTGTCATAGGATTTATGATGATGGCCGGATATACTACCACCAAGGCACAAACAGCTTTGGTAATACCCGATTCCAATGAGGGCAGTGCATTCATCGGTCCTTATGGAAATGCCGCTAGACAGTTACAGATGATTATCGATGATACGCTCCTTACTTCCCTCGTCGGAAAAAACCTTACCTCCATTTCCTTCAGGCTGCCGGCAAGTACAGCTACCAGTTGGCCACCGAACAGTTTGACGATGAATGCATTTGATATTTATTTGAGTGAGAGTGTTGAACCATCGGAGCGACAGCTTAATTTTGCCGCTAATGTGGTAGGTACACAAACTCAGGTACGCTCCGGAAGTTTACAGATTCCGGCAGGTGCGCTCACTGTAGGTTCCAATCCAAATGATTTCAGTTTTAAGATTAATTTTACAAGTGCATGGCAGTATAACGGTGGCAACCTCCTGATAGAAGTCCGACACAGCGGAACCGGAATTTCTTCAAGAAGTGTTCAGGCAGCTTCTACAAGTTCGGCGGGTTATGGGACTTTATATTCAGCACTGTGGCAATCTACAGGCGACGTTTTACAGGGCAACTTTACACAGGTAGAAATTACTGCAGATGGTCCGTTAGGTACAAATTCAGTGAAAATTGGAGCGGCTGTAAATATTTACCCAAATCCTGTAAAAGACATGCTGTTTATAAAATCTGGGCAGGAATTTACTTCTTATTCTGTTTATAATATGGCCGGACAAAGGGTTGCTTCAGATAAAATGACCGGAAAGAGCATCAATCTTTCGCGCCTGCCAGTGGGTTCTTATGTTCTGAAACTTACGGACAAGGAAGGGAATACAGAATCTACAAAATTCATGAAAAATTAAAATCTGCTCACCCCGAATTCTGAGGCACAACGTGATATGTAATCATTTTAATAAAAGACATTTCTCTCGAAGTGTCTTTTATTTTACACTTTCAGAAATTTAGTGTTCCTTAAAAGTGATTTGTGGCGAAAGGCTAACGAACATTCAAGACTAAAACAAATTATATGTTAACATACCCTCACAATAATGATGGGTCTTTATCGGATCATGATTTTGGCTTCGTCCCACAGTTCATCCATTTCCTCCAGCGAGAGGTCTTCCAGTTTTAAATTTTTATCCGAAGCCAGCTGCTCCATCTTCTGGAAGCGGGAAATAAACTTGATATTGGTTCTTTCCAGTGCTGAGTCTGGATTGATGCCTGAAATTCTGGCATAATTTATCAAAGAAAAGAACACATCTCCCAGCTCCTGCTCTTTTTTATCGGGATCGGCTTCCGCGTGAAATTCTGCAAGTTCTTCATCCACTTTCTTCCAGGCATCTTCAGCACTGGCAAATTCGAACCCGATTCCTTTTACTTTATCCTGAATTCTGTAGGCTTTCACGATACTTGGTGTTCCTTTAGTCACTCCGGAAAGCACTGATTTGTTTCCTTCTTTAAGTTTGAGCTTTTCCCAGTTCTGCTTTACTTCCTCTTCATCCTGAACCTCCACATCACCGTAAATATGCGGATGGCGGAAGATGAGTTTTTCATTCAGCGCGTTGATGACATCGGCAATATCGAAACTTCCCTTTTCTGATCCAATTTTTGCGTAAAATACCAGATGCAGCAGTACATCACCCAGTTCCTTTTTAATTTCGGGCAGGTCTTCTTCCAGCAAAGCATCGGAAAGTTCGTACACTTCTTCCAGGGTAAGATGCCGCAGGGTTTGAAGTGTCTGTTTCCGGTCCCAGGGGCATTTTTCCCGAAGGTCGTCCATAATATCGAGTAATCTTCCGAAAGCTTCAAGTTGCTGCTGTCTTGTGTTCATGGTGATGGGTGATGGTTAGCTTTACAAATTTACGTCATTTATGCAAAAAACCTTGCCGGTAAAGACAAGGTTTTCATTTCATTTCCTATGGTTTATCCCATTTTTCTGTGGGTACTTTTCGGCGCACCTTTCGCAGAAGAAGTAGAAGCTTTTACTTTAGGAGCAGCGGCTTTTTCAGTTTTTGGCGCTGTTTTTTTCGCTGTTTTTTTCTCAGTAACCTCCGCAGGCTGCTCTTCGGTTTTTTCTTCCGCAGGCTGTTCAGGTTTTACGAAGCTTTCAGGGGTAATGTATCCTGCTTTGTTCAGGATGTTGTACCACTGAGCAAGTTTTTTGATATCTGAAACATATACTCTTTCGGTATCGTAATCTGGCAGCGACTGGGCCATGAAATCTCTCAGTTCCGCATCCGAAGACTTGTGAGAAATTGCTTCTTTATAATCGTAGTTTTTGGCAACATTTTCGAACACTTCAAATAAAGGAACTTCTTTATCAAAGGTGAACATCGCGATATTATCGAGCAAACTTACCTGAGAAGTATTGCCGATGCTCACTTTCTTCTTGGAAACCACATCTTCGATAATAAAACCGTTTTTCAACTGCGAAATCAGTTTGTAAAGCCCCGGCTTACCGGAAATTGAGATTATTTTTTCTAACTGCATTTTTCTTATTTTTTATATTTTTAGTTCGTTCTTTTATTTCGGAAACCTCATTTTGTAGTTTACCCCCACGTCGCCATGGGAAATTTTTACCAGCTTCCCTTTCACCAGTTTTTTCTTCAGCGAGCTGAGATGGTCTGTAAAAAGTATGCCTTCAATATGGTCGTATTCATGCTGAATGACGCGCGCTCTCATGTCAGAGAAGGTATCGGTATGTTTAACGAAATTTTCGTCATAATATTCGATCACGATGGTTTCTTTGCGCTTTACATCTTCGCGGATATCGGGAATTGAAAGACAGCCTTCGTTGAATTTCCATTCTTCACCGGATTCTTCGAGAATCTTAGCGTTGATGAAGACTTTTTTGAAATCTTTAAGTTCATCAGCGATATCGGCATAATCTTCGTCCTCCGCAAGTGGTGAAAGATCTGCGATAAAAAGGCGGATATCGAGGCCGATCTGCGGAGCTGCCAACCCGATACCATGCGCAGATTCCATGGTTTCGAACATATTACTGATCAGTTCGTTAAGCCCCGGATAATCTTTGTCGATCTCGTGACAGTGTTTCCTTAAAACCGCATCGCCAAATGCACGTATAGGTAATATCATTTTTGTTTCTGTTCTAAAAAATTCTGTAAAATAAGGGTTGCACTTACTTTGTCAATCAACCCCTTTTCTTCTCTTTTCTTTTTGCTCTTGCCGCTTTGCGAGATATAGAAGGAGGCCATTTTCGAGGTAAAACGCTCATCAAAACGGTACACTTCAATCTCCGGAAACTGCAGTTTAAATTTCTCGATAAACCCTGAAATCTCCAGCTCTATTTCCGAAAGGTTTCCCTTCAAATCTGTGGGAAGCCCTACTACAATTGCCTCTACCCTGTTTTCGGCAAAATAACCGGTAAGAAACGGAAAAAGTTCTACGGTTTCTACGGTCTGCAAACCGCTGGCAATAATCTGCAGCTCATCAGTAACCGCAATGCCACAGCGTTTTTTACCGTAATCCACCGCCATAATTTTTCCCATAGTCTGCAAATTTACAAATATTTGTGCTTGCTCACAAAATTTAAAGAAAGCTGACATTTATCAATCCGTATAACTGTCCCCGTCTTTTTAATCTGCCTAACTTTATTGATTATTTTAATCTTAAAACACTTTGCTGATGAAAGCTTTAGTATTTAATGGACCCGGACAAAAATCGCTGGTCGACTGTCCGATGCCGGTGATTAAAGAATCAACCGATGTGATTGTAAAAATGGTAAAATCTACCATTTGCGGAACCGACCTGCATATCCTGAAAGGAGATGTGCCGGCTGTAACTCCGGGAAGGATTCTGGGACACGAAGGAATGGGTATTGTGGAAGAAGTGGGCGAAGCAGTAAAGAACTTTAAAAAAGGCGACAAAGTCCTTATTTCCTGTATCACCTCCTGCGGAAAATGCGATAACTGCAAAAAACAGCTCTATGCACACTGTTCGGATGGCGGCTGGATTCTGGGGCACCTTATCGACGGAACCCAGGCAGAATATGTCCGAATTCCGCATGGCGACAACTCGCTTTATCATTTGAAAGATGATGTGAACGAAGAGGCTGCCGTAATGCTGAGCGATATATTACCCACAGGATTTGAAATTGGGGTACTGAACGGAACCGTGAAACCAGGAGATACGGTTGCCATCGTAGGTGCCGGACCTATCGGATTTGCCGCACTGCTTACCGCACAGTTTTTTGCCCCTGCCAAAATCATTATGATCGATCTTGACCAGGAAAGGCTTGAAGTCTCTAAAAACTTCGGAGCCACTGATACCGTAAACAGCGGTACTGAAAACGCGGTGGAAGCCGTAAAAAGAATTGTGGGCGAAGCAGGCGTAGATGTTGCGATAGAAGCAGTGGGAATTCCTGCTACATTCGATATCTGCCAAAAGCTGCTGAAACCCGGCGGTCACCTCGCCAATGTGGGTGTACACGGCAAACCGGTAGAACTGCATATTGAGGAACTCTGGATCAGAAACGTCACCATTACCATGGGCCTGGTCTGCACCAGCACTACCAGCATGCTCCTGAAAAATGTTGAAAGCAAGAAACTGCAGCCCGAGAAACTGGTTTCGCACCGCTTCGATTTCAGTGATATGATCAATGCGTATGAAGTATTCGGTAATGCCGCTAAAGAGAAGGCCCTGAAAGTAATTATTAACTTCAACTGACCGTAATTTTTTAATAATCAGGAAGAGAAGCTCACAACTTCTCTTTTTTTTAACTAATTTTATTTCCCCAAAATACAGCGCAATATGAAAACACTAATTCTTGTTCGCCATGCCAAAAGCGACTGGCCGGAAAATACGGATGATTTTGACAGACCCCTTGCCGAAAGCGGTTTACAGGACGCCGTAAAGATGTCGAACTTTTTGAGGAATCAAAACATCGCCATTGATAAGATGGTCTCCAGCCCCGCACTGCGCGCCCTGAATACGTGTGAAATCTTCCATAAAACCTATCCGGTGGCGATGGAAACCAACCCCAAACTTTATAACGCCAACGAAAACAATTTCGAATCTGTGATTTATGAACTGACCGACGAGGTGAAGTCGGTGGCGATGTTCTCTCATAACAACGGCATTTCTAATTTTGCCAATATGATGAGCGGGGATATTTTTGCGTTCCCTACCTGCGGGGTGGCAGGTTTTCAGGTTGACTGTGAGTCGTGGTCTGATTTTGAGGGCGCAGATAAGAAGTTGCTGTTTTTTTATGAACCGAAGAAGATCTAAGCTTTAAGTGCCGTATTCTAAGACCACTGATTTTAAAGAATTTCTTTTACCGCAAAAGTTAGCAAAGACTTTTGCACAATTCAAATGCTGCTAATGAACTATAAGTGGGTTATATATCTTTTTTCTCAATTACTAAATAAGAACGCAAAGGTGTTTCACTTATCAAAGACAATAATGTAGGATAATTTAGGCTTGAGTTTTATCATCGGGAAGAACTTTTCACTGCACTTTTTTGATCTTTGCAACATCTTACCAGATCAAAACTTTTGTAACTTTTGTGGTAAATGCTAACTAAAAAGTCACAGAGAATTTCGGTTCCCTGTGACTTTTTTATTAATTATTGCTGTTTCTAATTACTTGGTGCGCTGCAAATCGAGGTCTTCGAAGTCGAAACTGAAATCGGTGATATCGGAGATGGGTTTCATCTTTGCGGCAGTGGCTTTTCCGGTTTCATCGTAGGTGAAGATTACGAACGCATCGGCATCGTAGCTTCTGTCGTCCCATTTTGCGATGAAGGTATTGTGGGTGTACGGCAACAGTTCACCTTTCAGTCGCGGGGAGTTTTTAGCCTGGATACGGTAGGTTTTTCCCTGCTGGGAGATGGTTACGTCACCAAACCAGGCATCGGTGTAGGTGCCTACAAACTGTTCCGGTTTTGGGTGCTGGCTTTTCTCTTTTTTAAAGGCTTCGGATTTGGCAAAGATTTCTTTCTTTCCTTTTTCGAAATCGGCATTCATTTTTGCCATCCGGTCGCCGTAGGTTTTCAGCCAGTTGCGGTCTTCAATGCCGAGGTAGGCATCTCTAATGGTGTTGGTTACCGTGCTGAAAGCTGCCCCACTCTGCTGGTTGGTGAGTACAATGATGCCGAGTTTCATGTCGGGAATCAGGGTGAACTGGGTAACGGTACCAATCAGTCCGCCGGTGTGGTACACCTGTTTGTGGCCTTTAACATCGGTAAGGAACCAGCCCAGACCATAACCACCGAAATTGGAATCGTAGGCGTTTTTTAAAGCTACTGGCGTGGCGATCTGCAGGTTCCAGAGCTGCTGGATCTGTTTATCGGAGACGAGTTTTTTACCGTCTTTGGTGGTGAACCCGTTCATAAGGAAATCTGCCCATATACCCATATCGGTAATGTTGCTGATAATACCTCCCGCGGCATCAGCAGTCTCATTCCAGTCGTGTGGAACCTGAATCACTTTACCGTCAACAGGGGCGTGTGCATCGATGATATTTTTTACGCCAGCGGCTTTCGCACGGTTATAATTGCCGAAACTCGATTTCATGCCTACGGGTTTCAGGATCCGCTGCTCGATAAATTCAGCCCAGGAAAGTCCGGACACTCTTTTAATAACTTCGCCTGCAACAATAAACATGATGTTGTTATAATCCATGGTGTTGCGGAAGGAATGCTCGGGCTTCAGATAGCGCACATTATGGATGATGTCGTTTACAGTTAAACTTCCGCCTTCAGGAAAGAACATCAGGTCTCCCTGCCCCAGACCCAAACCTGCTCTGTGGGTGATTAAATCTTTAACGGTAACCTCCTGGGTTGCATAAGGATCGTACATACGGAACTCCGGAATGAACTTTGTGACTTTATCATCGAAATTCAGTTTGCCTTCATCGGCTAAGATTGCCAGTGCGGTAGCGGTAAAACCTTTGGAATTGGACGCGATGCCTACAAGCGTATTTTCGTCCATTTTTTGGTTCGCGGTAAGGGAATTCACACCGAAACCTTTGGCATATACCATTTTTCCGTCTTTCACAATGCCTACGGACATGCCGGGCACATCGAATGTTTTCAGGGTACTGCGTATTAAATCGTCCAGTTTCTTTTCTTCGATCTGGGCGAAAGCCACGACGGAAATAAGGACCAAAAGAAGGGTAAAATATCGTTTCATTGTAAAATTGTTTAAGAAACACGAAGATATGCATTTTTTGAATTGGCAGCTACCGTGGGTTGTGCAGAGGCCTCTTCCTCTTTAAAACTTCGCATCCTCTGTGTTATTAAAAGCATCGCTGTAGGGGAATGGTTCGGGTACGGTTCCTAAAAAAAGCATCTTTACCGAACGAGACCCGAATAAGACCTGAAGCATTGTAGGGGATGACATGAAGACGACCTGAAGGAGACTACCGGATGCTACGGCGCAAGTACGGTGCAACTACGGCTCAACCTCGGGAAAGTGTTTATGGAAAGGACTTAAGAAGAATTTAATTGGCTGAAAATAATGATTTTAAACAAAAATTCAGATCGCAATCATCTGTTTACCAAAGTGTTGTAAATGTAGTGAAAAATAATGAAACGCCGTATTATATGCCTTATTTTTTATATATTTGAGATGAGTACACCACCAAATCAGGATCATGGGCAAAGTAAATTCGATATTTAGAGTGAGGGGAAAACTGGGCGATTGTGTTTTCTATCAGCTGAACGGGAAGCAGGTCGTGCGCAAGCTTGCCGGCAAAAAGCGGGGTCCGAAATCTGAGGCGCAGAAGCAAAACGAGATCCGCACCACAGAATTCGGGAAGGCATCTTCGGTAGGGAAATTTCTGCGTACGGCACTGGCTGAGGAATGCAGCCGGCTGAACGACCGGTATCTTTACCAACGAGTCTCTGCACTTATGCTTGCTCTGAAAGCTGCCGATCCGTCGGAATCTGGCCAGAGAACTCCGCACGGAGGATTAGGCACGGAGGAAGGAAGGGCTTTGCTGCGTGATTTCCGGTTTCACAAGAAGAATGGCTATTTCCCGAAACTGCATTCGGCGGTGCGGAGTAACGGGACTGCGACACTCCACTTCTCCACTTCCACCACGGCTGTTGCCGGCATTACAGAGGTACAGATTAATCTGAAGAATGGGGATTTCCGGAAACATGTACATGCAGCACCGGAGCTCGGGGCCGGAACTATTGCGGAAGTGAAGCTGCACTTCCGGCAAAGGAAGGGTTATACGCCAATGGTGCTGATTTGGGGCGAGGGTTTTCTGCAGGGCGTGGTGGTTGTAGAAGATTGATTTCTTTTCAGACTTATAGAAAGCAGAATGATGGTAAAGCTATCATTAAAAAAGTACTCTGTGAAGTCAGCGGGGATTTAAAGGCAGTTTTTCTTTACCCTAAAAGCTCCCAGGGCGTTTCAGCAGTATTCAAAAGCGTGGCACTTTGAAAAGGCAAAAGTATGGTTTAGGGAATCAGCGGAATCTGTGAAATCAGCGGGGATTTAAAGGCGGTTTTTCTTCACTCAAAAATTTCTTAGGTCGCTATTTAAAATATTTAAAGTAGAAAAAAGCGGCTTCTAGAAATCCAGAATTTGGTTAACTTTAAGTTTCTAAAAACTGTTTGCTATGAGATGGAAAGCAAAACTAATCAACCACCGCCAGATAAAACGCATTGCAGTGGAGTTTGAGAAAGATCCGGAACTCATCCGCCGTATTAAACTTATCGAAGATGCGAGGTGGAGTGCGGAAAAAAAGCTTTGGCACCTGCCTGACACCTTTGAAAACAGGGCTCGATTTAAAATTAAGCAGCAGGAGGACACGCATCCTTCCGAAGAAGGCATTGAAGAGCTTAAAAAATTTATGCAGTGGCTTTCTGCGAAACGGTACAGTGAAAACACGATTAAAACTTATTCGGATGCGTTGCGGTCTTTTTTTATTTTTTTCAGAAAAAAGAATATTTCAGAGATTAACAATGATGACATCCTTTATTTCAGCACGGAATATATTTTAAAAAACAATTTTTCAGCTTCTTACCAAAATCAAATAACCAGTGCGGTAAAGCTTTATTTCAGAACCGTTCGTGACACAAAAGTACTTATTGAAAAAATTCACCGGCCAAAAATGCCGAAACTTTTACCCAATGTTTTGAGCAAGGAAGAAGTAAAACAGATCCTTGACGCGCATGTTAATATAAAACACAGAACAATGCTCAGTATGATTTACAGTTGTGGCTTGCGCCGCAGCGAACTGATTCATCTAAAAAGCCAGGACATCGACTCTAAAAGAAATATTGTGGTGATAAGGCAGAGCAAAGGAAAGAAAGACCGTATTGTTCCGTTATCGCTTAAAATACTTGATTTGCTGCGCATTTATTATAAACAGTACCAACCCAAAGTGTGGTTATTTGAAGGACAAAACAGCGGTGAGCAATATTCCGAACAAAGTTTGCAGGCGGTCTTAAAACAGGCATTAGCAAAAAGTGACATAAAAAAACCCGTCACACTGCACTGGTTGCGGCACAGCTATGCGACGCACCTGCTAGAAAGCGGTACCGATATGCGATACATCCAGGAATTGCTGGGACACAGCAGCAGCCGAACCACGGAGATTTACACCCATGTAAGTACCAAAAGTTTGCAGCAGATCAAGAGTCCTTTTGATGCTTTGTAATTTTTTTTTGAAACAAAAGTAATTATCCAATACATTTATTATATTTGAA
>JAHRWY010000091.1:0-7193 GCA_019104935.1 Kaistella sp. | reverse complement strand
TCTGCCGAGGAATGGATTTCTCTTTACGAAAAACTTTACAAAAAGGAGAAGTAAATTATTCCCGAAGAATCTTTACACGGCCATCTTTCCACATACGGATCACAGATGATCCTGAATATTCTGAGATCTTATCATGATTTTCTTCGGCCACTGCATCTACCGAACTGATGATTTTCTTTGAAATATCCGCAAATTTCATAGGTGATTTATCTCCGCTAAAGTTGGCTGAGGTTGAAACCAAAGGTTTATTCAGTTTTCCGATGAGTTTTTTAAGATAATCGTCTTTTACCAGACGGATTCCGATGCTGCCGTCTTCCGCAAGGATTTCCTTTGGCAAACCTTTAGGATTGTCATAAATCAAAGTCACGGGTTTTTCTGATAAATCCATGATTTCCCAGGCCAGTTCCGGAACTTCTACCAAATCCTGCAGTCTTTTCTCCGATTCCACCAGGATAATCATCGATTTTGATTTTTCCCGTTTTTTGATTTCGAATATTTTGTTGATGGCTTCAGGATTCGTCGCGTCGCAGCCAATTCCCCAAATGGTATCGGTAGGATAAAGAATGGTTCCGCCGGATTTCAGGGTGTCGATGAGGTTTTGCATAAAAAATATTTGTGGGCGTAAATTTAAAATATTGTTTTTAGATTTCAATAAAACGGTGCGAAGGTTTACATCACCTCAATCAAACTCCCTCTTTCCTCGTCTTTACGGATGTTCAGGGAGACCGGAATTTTCTCTTTCAGTTCTTCCACATGCGAAATAATTCCGACAATTCTGTTTTCCTTTTGCAGACTGGTTAAGGTTTCGAAAACCACGTTTACAGATTCCAGATCCTGGGTTCCGAAACCTTCATCGATGAAAAAGAAATTCTTATCTGCTCTCGCATTGGTCTGAACGCTTTCTGCAAGTGCCAAAGCAAGGCTGAGTGATACCTGAAAAGCCTGTCCGCCGGACAAAGTTTTTACACTTCGGGAGCGGCCTTCATTGAGATAATCGATGATTTCAAAATCGTTGTTTTCATTCAGCTGAAGACTCAGCTGGTTGCGCGTCATGCGGTGAAAACGGATGTTCGCCTGGTCGCAGAGCTGACGGAGATAAATGGAAGATACATACTGCACAAAACCCGCAGCTTTAAAGAGATTCGTCATAATTTTCAGGTTTTCTGCGCGCTTCTGAAGTTTCGAAAATTCTTTCAGTAAAGTCTCTTTTTTACTGAACTCCATGACTAACCTGTCAATCTCTGAACTGATTTTTATAACCGCATTGTTGGCGTTTGTTTTTTCGGTTTCAAGGGTTTTGAACTGCGTTTCGGCTTCTGTGAAGCGGTTTTCATCAAAATTAAATCCTTCGAGTTTGGTTTCGAGCTCAGAGATTCCATTTTTCAGCGTTTCGAACTCAATCCTGAATTTTTGGATTTTATTTTTTGCTTCTGCTACATCAATTTTTTGCGCTAACACAGGTTCAATTTCATGAAGATACGCGAATTTGTTTTCGGTTAAAGCGTTGTTAATCTGGGTGTTGTTTTTTGAAATCTCTTCATTTAAAGATAAACTCCTTTTTTCGAGTTCTTTTTTCGTCGTTTCTTCAGCAGAAAGTTTTACCGCAAGTTCCTGTTCCTGTTTCTTTAAATTTTGGTAATTCTGCTCAGTTTCGAAATTGGTTTTTGATAAATCGGAATGTAATTTTCCGACTTCGCTCACACTTTTTTCACGGTATTCATTCCAGCGTAAAATCTTCAGATTCGCTTCATTGGTCGTGATTTTGGTTTCAACTTCGTGTTCTTTCAGTTTAAAATCCTGAAGTGCTTCATTGAATTTGTCCAACTGTTTCTGAGATTTTTCAAGGTTTTCCTGTTCTGCTGAAATCTGTTTCTGAAGGTCGTCGATCTGTTTTTCGATTGCAAAAGATTCAGATTTTTTACTCAAGAATTCTGTTTCATTTTGAGGATTAAATTCTTTCCAGATGAACAGATTTTGATGGTTTTCAACCTGGATTTTTATCTCGTTTAAATTTTCCTTTTCAGTATTTAGCTGAGATTGCTGTAATTTCTTTCTTTCCAGAATTTTTTCGACTACTGAAATTTGAGACTGAATCTCTTTTTGCTGGAAATCAATTTGCGCCAAATGCTCATTTAATAAATTCATTTCGGCGGTAACATCATCAATTTCCACAATATGCGGATGCTGCAGTGAGCCGCAAAGCGGACAGGATTTTCCGTCGTGAAGTTCGTCCACGAAATGGGCCAACTGCTGCTGAACTTCGAGCTGGCTTTTCTTTGCTAAACGTTTGGTTTTATCACTTTCAAGCCCATCCATTTTCAACCGAAACTCTTGAGGAAAGTTTTCCGGATCGATGTTGAAAGGCTGTAATTCTTCTTCAATTTTCAGAAGTCCGGCCTTAATTTCAGTGATTTTACTGGTTTGTTTCTGAAAAGAATCGCTTAAGTTTCTTTGTTCAGAAAACCAGTTCCCAACGTTCAGCAGCAAGTTGGTGTCGAGTTTTTTGGGTCTCAGATTTTCCAGCTGAGCATGTAATCCGGAGATTTTTTCTTTGATTGTTTTTTGAAAATTTTCGACTTCCTTTACTTTCGCAAAGCCGTTTTCTGTACGCTCTTTCAGAGATTTAATGTCAGTTGAATACGTGAGCATCTGAAAAATCAGATTCAGGTCATTTTCCTGAATTTTGGAATCACTTAATCTTTCATATTTCGGCAAAACAGCTTCAAATTCCTTCTTATTTTGATCAACTTTTGATAAGGTTTCTTTTAAAAGTTCTGCATTTAAAGTCTGCTCTTTTTGAAGATGGTGTAATTCAGATTGAAGTTTTTCTTTTTCTGAAATTAATGGGTTAAACGCGCAAGAAATTTTATCATACAAATCCGTTTCTACTTCCAGTGCATCAATTTTTTCTTTTTCGGTAAGAAGTTTTGCGAAATTTTCTTTCTTCGAATTGAGCAGTTGGAAATCGGTTTTCAGATTTTTTAGCTGCCGGAAGTGATCTTCTGCTTTTTTGAATTCAGTATTTATTTTTTCGAATTTCTGCTTTTCAGTTTGCAGCAATTCCCTTTGTATTGAGATGTTTTCTTCATTAATATCTTCAAAACCTTTTAGCTGACCTTCCAATTGATTGAGCGCTGCAGTGTTTTTATTGTTTAAAATCGAGGCATTATTCTGCAGATCATACTGCTGAAGACTGAAAATTTCCTTCATCATATTCGTGCGTTCTGTTGCACCCAATTCGAGAAACTCTTTGAACTGTCCCTGGGGAATAATGATGGTGCGTTTAAAATTTGCGTAACTCAGACCAATGATTTTTTCGCAATCCGAATGATCCAAAGGAATCCAGTTTTCGTTGTGTTTTTCGTAAAACGTTGCCTGCACGGGTTTTACATCGTCAAATTTTTTAGAATTCCGTCTGAATTCCCTTTGAACGCGGAAATTTTTATTTTCATGATTGATGAAATCGAACTGAATGAAGGATTTATTCGCTTTCAGATTCATCATATTGTACGCCCTTTTATCCTGCTTATTGAGGCGTTCGGTTTCGCCGTACAATGCAAAAGAGATAGCTTCTAAAATGGAAGATTTCCCGGAACCGACAGCCCCGAAAATACCGAAAAGTCCGGCTTCCGTAAGATGGGAAAAATCAATGGACTGCCGCTCCTGATAAGAGTACAAACCTTCAAGGGTGAGCTGAACTGGAATCATAATTTAAAGGTTTTTAATTTCGTTAAACAGGTCGATGAGATCTTCGTTCGGTTCCTGGCCGTTGTTTTTAGTTTTGAAATAATCTTTAAAAAGCGCCTGGATATCCTGATTTAAATTGATGGTTCTCAAGTGATTTTCACTGAATTCTTCATTTTTCATTTTAGGAATTATATGGACAATTCCGTGGTGAGCCTGATAAATTTTTTTGCGGTCCTCAGCTTTCAGAAAAGTTTCGCTTTCCAGGGTGAGCTCTACCAAAGTGTTTTGGTTTTCGGTGAGCCACTCAAGCGCGTGTTCTATGTTGTTAAAGGTTTTTCTTGCCAAGGATTTTCCTTGCTGTAAAGCAATTTTTTCAAATGAAACATGGTGATTCGGCTGCGCCTCGATAATGGAAACGAATTTGGTCTGTCCGGCTTCACTGAAACTGTAGCAAAGTGGGGAAGAGGAGTACACAACGGGTTTTTCAACCGTCCCGATATTTCTGAAACCATGCAGATGTCCCAAAGCCGTGTACTGAATCTGAGGCGGAATGATATCTGTAAAAATAAGATCAGCATTGCCAATTTTAATAGGTTTTTCACCTTCAGGTTCGTCCAGAAGCGGTGTTCCTTTTCTGTTCATGTAAAGATGCGCCATTAGAAGGTTTACACCTGCTTCATCACAGAATTCATCAGCCAAACGCTGCCAGTTTTCTGCCAATACCTGATTAAGATCTTCTTCTTTGTTTTCACAGAAATATTCTTTCAGGCGGATTTCGTTTGCATAAGGAGTATGAAGAATCCTTACCGGAAATTCCTGATTTTTGACCTTTATTTCTATAAAACCCGGAACCGAACACGTAATTTTAAAACCATCGAGTTCAAAAGGATTTACAGCCGCTTTGGGATGACCAATCAAGACAATGCCACATTCGCGGGCCAGCGGATCGGGTGCATCAATCAGGTTTGGCGAATCGTGATTGCCGGAAATTGCGATGACCGGGCGTTTTCCGTTCAGCGATAAACGTTTCAAAGTTTTGTAAAAAAGTTCGGTGGCTTCAACACTCGGATTGAAATTATCGAAAAGATCGCCGGCAACCAGAACAAGATCAACATTTTGTGCGTCGGCAATTTCTACGATTTCATTCATGACCAGAATCTGTTCTTCGAGTCTCGAAAAACGGTCCAGCCGTTTACCCAAATGCCAGTCGGCAGTATGCAGAATTTTCATGTTCAGAAAAAATTAATGATGAAATGGAATCTGTAGCGATTTCACCTCTCAAATGTAAGGACAAAAAATAGTGATTTTTTACTTTTTACCGCATAAATAAATTGTAATGTTTACTTTTACGGGCATTATGGAACATAAAGATCCTTTACACGGAAAACGTCTGGATTCAATTTTAGAAGAATTGGTCGAATATTACGGAGGTTTTGAAGAGTTAGGAAAACAAATCAATATCAAATGTTTTACCGATAATCCGAGTATCAATTCCTCGCTTAAATTCCTTAGAAAAACGGATTGGGCCAGATCGAAAGTGGAAAGTCTCTATCTATATGTCCTACGTCAGAAAAAGAAGCAGGAGAAAAGAAATCAATAAATTAATCAATGAATTTTCCGGAAACATAATACCATCTTCCGTTCACATTTTCAAAAAGCGAATGTTCATGATGAATTTGCGGTTTTCCATTTTCATCATTGTAATAAGCTTTGAATTCAACTTGGTTTAAAGTTGATTTCAAGATTTCCAATTTCGTCCATTCATTGATTTCTCCCCATTCCTGCAAATCCTTTTTATTATGGAATTTTCTTTTTGCAGGGAGCGTGGTTTCCATCAAATATTCACCATTCGGAATTGCAAAAGCCGAAAATCTCGAACGCATCAAAGCTTCCGCAGTGGGAGCTTGTTGTTCTCCCGAGTGAAAGGGTTTACAGCAATTTTCGTAAAGATTTCCAGAGCAACATGGACAGTTCATTTTTTAATGGATTTGGTAAATTAAAATTTAATCAAATGATTTTGTTGAATTTTGAAAATTATTTCCCAACAGAAACCCGTAATTCTTTAGAATCAAGAAAAGCTTTTCTTTCTAAAGTTGAAAAAACAAGATGCACATCAATTTTAGTAAATGACATGGCAATAGGTTTATTCAAATATAAAAAATTTTGATAGGTTTTGGCTAAAGCCAAGTTTAGGGATCAACAAAAAAACGGGCTAAAGCCCGTTTCTACTGCATTTTGTAAATCATATCCGGAAAAATTATCACTATTTCAACCGAACTTTCAGTTTCTAATTGAAAAAATATCAATAGCGGTGGGCTTTAGCCCACTTTTTAATTTGCGCATTAATTTGGCTTTAGCCAAAACTTATAAAAAAATTAAAATTTTGATAAATACCTTTCCTCAATAATATTCAAATGATGAATATTATGCCCAATAATCAGTTTCCCAATGGTTTCAACCGAAATTTCGTTTCCGTTGGCAATTCCTGTTTCCGAAAGTTGAATTTTATTTAAATTTTCAAAAAAAAGAGTAGAAGATTTCCTCACGATTTCAAACTCTTCAACAAGATTTTGTATTGATCTTTCAGCCGGAAAATAATGTTGTGCATACGCTTCTTCGTCCCAACCCGGAAGTTCGGTTTTGTCTTTTCTGGCAAAACGCAAAGCTCGGTAAGCGAAAATTCTTTCCGCATCAATTAAATGTTGTAAAAGTTCTTTCAACGTCCATTTTCCTTCTGCGTAAGCGAAATTTGATTGTTCTTCTGCTAAAAATGAATAAAGTGAAACGGTTTTTTCACCTGTTTTTTTCATTTCTTCCAGCCAATTTTCAGTTGGAATAAGGTCTAAATATCGTTGAATGTATTTTTGAAATTCTGTCATTAGTGAATGATAAAAAAACCACAAAAGTCACAAAAGCTTAATTACATGAAAGCCGTTTTATTTAACTTTTTAAAGTAAAAATAAGTTCAACTTTCTGCGCTTTAAAAAGAATTAATTCATCTTTTCAAAAAACAACTTTTGTGACTTTGTGGTTAAAAAATATTAATGTTAAGAAAAAGCTTTTTCCAAATCAGCAATCAGATCGGCTTCATCTTCAATTCCAACGCTCAATCGAACTAAATCGTCGGTAATGCCCAATTCTGCTCGTTTTTCTGCAGGAATTGATGCGTGAGTCATCAAAGCTGGATGATTGGCCAAAGATTCCACGCCGCCCAAAGATTCTGCTAAAGTGAATACTTTTAGTTTTTCTAAAAACTTGATGGCATCACCTTTTTTTCCAGATTTAAAAGTGAAAGAAACCATTCCACCGAAATCTTTCATTTGTTTTTTTGCCAAATCATGTTGAGGATGAGATTCCAAACCGGGATAAATTACTTTGTCCACGGCAGGATGAGATTCCAGATATTTTGCAACAGCCATTCCGTTTTCCGAATGTCTTTGAACTCTTAGCGCCAACGTTTTAATTCCACGAAGAACCAAATAAGAATCGTGTGGACCGAGAATTCC
>JAHRWY010000049.1:0-9598 GCA_019104935.1 Kaistella sp. | reverse complement strand
AAGAATTGTGGCTGCCACGAATGTAAACATGCTGAATGCCATCAATGACGGCAGATTCCGCGAAGATTTGTATTACCGCCTAAATACGGTGCAAATCGACATGCCGCCTTTAAGAGAAAGAAAAGGTGATATTCATTTACTATACAGAAAATTTGCAATCGATTTTGCTGAAAAATACCGCATGCCCGAACTTGTTCTGACCGAAGATGCAGTGAATTACCTTGAAAAATATCCTTTCCCCGGAAATGTTCGGCAGCTGCGGAATCTGGTCGAACAGATGACGGTGGTTGAGCAGAACAGAACGGTAAATTCTGTAAAACTTGCAGAATACATTCCCGCATCACCAAATCTTCCGGCAGTAGTACAGAAAAACGGCGGCGGAATGTCGAATTCAGAATTTAATTCTGAAAGAGAAATCATGTACAAAATACTTTTCGACATGCGGAATGATTTGAATGATTTAAAATCGCTAACTTCGGAACTCATAAAGAACCGTGGGAACAACGATTTCAGCAATCAGGAAAAAAATCTTATCAACCGGGTTTTTACGCCGGAAACACAGGTTCAGAATTCCGGATCGCTGCTTTATTTTGAAAACAATAATGCAAATCAGTTTCAAAATCCTACGATTATTTCAGAAGGAAATGATGAGTACGATGATGTGGAAGATATTGAAATTGAAGAAACAAAACCAGATTCGCTCTCACTTCAAAACAACGAGCGGGAACTGATTGTCAAGGCTTTAGAGAAACACAAAGGCAGGAGAAACAAGGCTGCTGACGAATTGGGGATTTCTCAGAGAACACTTTACAGAAAAATCAAACAATATAATTTAGAAGATTAATGCATACCATCAGAATTCATAAAAAATTAAGACGATCTTTAAGTTTTTGTTTGTTCTCTTTTTTCTTTTTTCTTCAGAGTTGTTACAGTTTTACCGGTTCATCTCTGAGCCCTGAAACGAAAACAATTCAGATAAAAGATTTCCCGAACAATGCGGCACTCATGAATCCAAATCTGGCACAGCAGTTTTCTACCGATATACAGAACCGCTTTTTACAGAGAACCACGTTAAAGGGCGCCGCAGAAAATCCTGATATTTTAATTGAGGGTGAAATCACCGATTATTCGATTACTCCCACTACAATTTCTTCTGCGGTAAACGCTCCGGGCGGAAACATTCAGGCAGCACAAAACAAGTTAACAATCACTGTAAAAGTACATTACGAGAACAAAATAGAGCCAGACAAAAGTTTCGACAGAACATACTCTGACGAAGCAGTTTTCAGCAGCGACCTTGATATCAACGCAATTGAAGCTTCACAGGTAAAAGTAGTGAACGAGAGAATCATCAATAAAATTTTTAACGATATTGTAGCCAACTGGTAATGAACGCAAGAATTTTAGAATTAATAAAAAATCCCGAATTATTTCAGTCTCAAGATTTGGAAATCCTGAATTCTGAAATAAAAAAACACCCTTATATACAGAGTATAAGAGCGTTACACCTGTTCGGCATCCACAAATTCGACCCGGAAGTATACCAACATACACTTTCGACTACCGCTGCTTATACCACCGATAAAAAAATACTTTATCAGTTTATTAACAGGAATTCAGCAGAAACAAAAACCAGCGAATCAAAAACTGATTATCAATACATTAACAAGGAAGAAAAACATAAAGAAGTCTTCGGTAAAATTAAATCTGAACCCACCGAACTTCCCAAACCTGTATATGTAAACGGTGAGTTGAACAGAATTTTATTTGAAGGGGAAGATAATTTTCTGAATGAAAAAAGCGAAGTCATTGATCTTGAATCTACATTGGAATCAGGGCAAATCGTTACCCAAAATAAAGAAATTGAAACTGTTGAAGTAGAAACACCTCCTGAAGAAACGGAAACTATTGATGAAATTCAATCAGAAACACCGGAAAATCCAGTTTCCGAAACTGTTCATACTAATGAACAAATTGCGGTTGATGTTTCTGCTGCAGAAGTTAATTTTCAGGAAACTGATGAGTTCTTACCGTCAACTCAACCAAGTATTTCTGAAGAAACCGAAATCCAACAAACAGAGAATTTATCAGTAGAAACAGTTATTGAAGAAGAAGAAAAAATTTCTGAGAAAACTGATACGATAGAAAATCCGGGTGAAATCAGTTTTCACGGCACGGAAGAATTTTTTGCTGATATCAAAATCGCGCCTAAATACTCAGAACCAATATCTTACAAAGCTCCTGAACCTCAACCAAACAAACATGAGATTGAGATGCAGCGCCTTATTGCTGAAGTGGAAGCAAAAATGAAAGCGGGCAAAAAGGTAAAACCTCAGGAAAAAGAGGAAGAAATTTCAAACACTGACGTAAACTTCTCTGAAACTCAGAATTTCAATGTTGCCAAGCTTGAACCATCTGTTTCAGAAACCAAAAACACAGAAATTTCGGAAGAAAAAATTGAAATCCAGGCAGAGGAAAAAGCGCATAATACCATCGAAAACACGAGTTCTTCAGAAGAAAGAGAATGGAAACCAATGTCTTTTTCAGGCAACACTCCTGACGCGTTAATCGGGAAAACGGAAAATAAACCAGAGCAAAAACCAGTTCCTGAACAGCCAAACACCACAAATGACCAACCAAACACGTCATCTGAAACAACTGAAATTCCAGAAGAAAGACCTGTCTTCAATGTTTCATTTTTCTCGCAGAATTTAGCGCCGATTGAATCTGAAACTGAAAAACAAGTTGCAGAAGAAAAAACAACACCGGAAGAAAGCAACGTTCCGACTTTCATCAACACCTGGCAAAACTGGCTAAAAATCGACAGAAGCAAAATCGAGTCAGCCAAAAAACCGATATCGAAAGCAGAAATAAAAAATACAGTCATTGAAAATTTCATCGTAAAAGAACCGAAAATTTCAAAACTTAAAGAAGAATCTGATTTTGTGGTGAAGGAAAAAGGCGATAATATTTCGCACCTGATGACCGAAACGCTTGCGAAACTTTACGTTGAACAGAAACTGTATTCCAAGGCCATCAAAGCGTACCAGATCTTATCGGAAAAACATCCTGAAAAAGAAGCACATTTCGCCGAACAGATCAGTTTCGTTAAAGATTTAAGACAGAACAAATAACTAAAACCTCATGAAAATGGATGCGACACTTATTATCGGACTTATATTGTTGGGATTATTAGCCGGCTATTTAAGCGGTTTGGTGGGCATTGGCGGAGGCATTGTGATGGTTCCGGTCTTGGTTTTACTCTTCGGATTTACGCAGCATAAAGCGCAAGGAACCACGTTGGCACTTCTAATTCTTCCTGTCGGCATTCTGGGCGTGATGAACTATTACAAAACAGGAAATGTCGATATTAAAACAACGCTTCTGCTCTGTGCAGGTTTTGTTTTGGGAAGTTATCTGGGAAGTAAAACCGCGATTACACTTTCGCAGGAAACGCTTCGTAAAGTTTTTGCAGTCCTCATGTTGGTGGTTGCGGTAAAAATGTTTTTCCAGAAGTAAAATTTCAGCTATTCTAAATTTTTTCGGTCAACCGCATCTACATTAATGACTTTTGCGTTTCGGTCTGAATTAAAATTCCGGAATTTCCGCCAAAGTTTTTTTCCTAAAACAAGAACGGTAATAATCAGTGCTACAGCAGCGATAAATGCAATCACCGGTGCCGCAAGAGCCAGAAAAGACATTATTCCTGCGCCCGCAGTTTCTGTAGTTGCCACCACCGAATTTCCCAAACCACCAGTTGTTGCAGTAGACGCAGCCCGAGTTCCGGCAAATCCCGAACTTATTGCCGCTGCAGTTCCGCCACCTGCAATTAACGCTAACGCCCATTGCGGAAAAGTTCCGATATCGGCGAACTGGCTGGCAAACATCACCGAACCAGCGATGGTGGCCAACGGAACAGAAATCGTATCTAAAAGGTGATCGATAAAAGGAATGTAATAGGCAAGAATTTCAGCAATCATTGCAATTCCTGTGGTAATAAGTGTAGGCAAACCGGCCAGCCACTCAAAACTTTCATTCATGGGAATCCAGCCTAAATAAGAAGCCAGACTCACCGCAAACATGGGCATAAAAACCCTGAAACCTGTAGCTGCGGCAAGCCCGATGCCGATGAACGCGCTGATGATATAGGGAAGAAAAGGAATTTGATCTGACATTATTTGTTGAATTTAGATTTAACAAACCAAATTTACAAAATAATGTATTCCGAGCTGGAATTTTATTTTTTTGATTTACAGAGTGTTATGAAATTTTCTTCCAGAGATCGATAACTGACTGGTTTTTCATTTGAAACCCAGAATATCATCGAAATTGAGTTTTTCCCAAAAGCGTCGGTAAAAATTTCTTTGTTCAGTCGGTAAGTTTCGCGAAGCAATCTTTTGATTCGGTTCCGGTCAACGGCTTTCTTAAAATGCCTTTTTGAAACAGAGACGCCAAATTTTTGGTTTGAAATAAGAAAACCTTCCTGAGGTTTTTTCTCGAGATCAATAGAAATGATCCGCAGATTTCCGCAGGTCTGCCATTTTCCTTTTGCGAAAAGAAGGTCGATTTCCCTTTTATGTTTAAGTTTTTCCTCTTTAGGAAATTTGAAATCAGTCATCTGTTTTCTTGAGCAGGTGGTTAATAACTTCGGCTGCGGCATACAACCCAAAAATTGCGGGCATAAAGCTGCTTGTTCCGTAAAAAGACCTTTTAAAATTCGCGCCGTCGGTCATTTTCAAACTTTCTTCATTCTGAATTTCGTTGGAAAAAACACAGCGGATTCCTTTGTTTATCTGTTCTTTTTTCAGGCGTTTGCGAACATTTTTAGCCAAAAAACAATTATAAGTTTTGCTGATATCGCGAACCATAACCTTCGAAGGATCCATTTTTCCGCCGGCTCCCATACAGCTGACAATCTTTATTTTTTTTCGTTTCGCGGTGATGATAAGTGCGAGTTTTGGCGTCACACTGTCGATACAGTCCAGAATATAGTCGAATTTTTCGCTGCCAATCACCTCCTCCATTCTTTCTGGATTCAGGAATTCGTTAATTTTAGTCAGCTGAAGTTCAGGATTAATATCGAGAAGTCTTTCTGAAACCACTTCAACTTTAGATTTCCCAACAGTCGAATGAAGCGCGGGCAGCTGACGATTAATATTCGTAATATCTACAGTGTCACCGTCAACTATGGTCATTTTACCAATTCCCGAACGTGCCAGAAATTCGGCAGCGAAAGAACCTACTCCACCCAAACCTACCACGAGGAGATTTGCGTTCTGAAGTTTTTCAATTCCCTTTTCTTTGATAAGAAGCTCTGTTCGCTCCAGCCATTTTTTCTGCATTTTTATATCGGAATTTGTAAATTTTTGAGATTTTCTTTGATTTTTTGTGTTAAACCTTCTAAACTGATCTTTTTCAGGTCTGCAACTTTTTGATAGAGCTCCTTGATTTCAAAATCTGAAGAATCGGTTTCCAGAAATAATTTTTCGGAAGGAAAGTCTTTTAAAAAATCCTGCAAATTTACATTATACAAAACCGATTTACCAAAACTTAAACAGAATCCGTTTTTCAAAAGATCATCACCTATCGTTTTACGTTTATTAAAACCATGGACAATCATGGGAACTTTAGCTATTTTTCGGAACTGAAGAAGTTGCGAAAATCTTTTCACACAGTGAATAATTAAAGGTTTCTGAAGCGAATTGGCGATCGCGATCTGCGCTAAAAAAGCTTTTTGCTGAAGTTTTTCGTCAACATCAATTAACCCATCAAGTCCGCACTCGCCGATTGCTACACAGTTTTTATGGGCAGAAATATCCCGCAACCAATTTAACTTTTCTTCAAAATCATCAGCAACAGCATCAGGATGAATTCCCGCAGAAAAGTAATTTTCGGGCGGAATTTCATTGAATTTCAAATTATAAATCCCCAAATTTTTACCTGCATCGTGGTGATGGAAATCGAAAAAACCCATCTTCAAAATTATTAAAAAAAGGCCTTAAAACATTAAACATTCGTTTGAAATTTCTTTATAATTTCTTAAATTTACGTAAAATAACAAAAATGAAGAAGAAATTTACCGAAAAGCAGATTCATATTCTGGATGTTGCCGAAAAATTAATCGCCAAAAAAGGATTTGAAGGAACCTCGATCCGCGATATTTCTTCTCAGGCGAATATTAACGTCGCCATGATTTCTTACTATTTTGGATCGAAGGAGAAAATGATGTCGTATCTCTACCGATACCGCGTGATGAAAACCAGAGAGAGTTTTGCCGAATTTGCGGAAGTTATTAAAGATGGCAAACCCGAAATGCAGATGAAGGAAATGGTGAAATATGTAGTGAACCAGCTTTTTAAATTCAATTATTTCCATGGTTTTGTGACCCAGGAACTTCGCCATACAGAGCATCTTAAAGATGATTTACTCGAATTTTACACCACTTTTACGTCGAAACTTGATGATGTTATAAAAAAAGGAGTGGCTTCGGGTGTATTTCACCACGCACCAAAACCTGAAGATATTCTGACCTTGATTTTGGGCTCATCGCTTTTTGTCATCAGAAACAAAAATTTCTACGAATTATATGTCGCAGGAAAAGAAGAAAATTATCTGCGTGATGCTGAACAGAAAGTCCTGGCTAATCTTTTGGTGACTGTTTTTTCCGTTTTGGGTTTTAATGCGTACTGATTTCACCGCAATTTTGTAGTAAAACATCAAATGCAGATAAATTATTAGTTAAATTATCATAAAAAAAAATCTATTGATAAAAAAATTATATTTTTGCAGACTGAACCGCAGAAGATGAAAATCCATCATTTTCGCTTTAATAGATTTATGAAAAAATATTTGATAGTACTGCTTGCTTTTTTTGCTTTATCGGCCTGTAACAAACAGCAGGAAATGGCGATGAAAAGCGCAGACAAAGATTATATCCTGAAAGTTGCCAACGAGAACTTCGAAAAGAAAAAATGGACTGACGCGCTTGCGCTTTACGAAAGACTTTCGAACCTTGTTGCCGGTACCGACGATGCGCCAAATGTTGTTTACAACTCAGCCTATGCCAACTATTACGATAAAAATTACAAACTCGCAGGGCACCAGTTCAAAAATTTCTCGGTGACTTTCCCGCAGGATCCACGCGCTGAAGACGCGGCTTACATGTCGGCACTTTGTTATTACGAAGGATCAATGGATTATAATCTTGATCAGACGAGTACTGAACTGGCAATTAATGAACTCCAAAATTTCTTGAACAATTATCCGAATTCAGAAAAATCTAAAAACATTAACGAACTCATTGATGAGTTGAGTTATAAACTGGAATTCAAGGCTTACGAAAACGCCAGACAATATTATAAGATGGCAGATTATAAAGCAGCGAATGTCGCTTTTGAAAATGTTCTGAATGATTTCCCAAGCACCAAACTGGCTCCGAAAATCTACGAATACATTTTAAAATCGAAATACGAACTTGCTGTAAATTCAGTTTATGATCTTAAAAAAGACCGTATTGAAAATGCTTTGGCCTTCACAAAACAGGTAGAACGCGATATGCCGAACACCGAAAATGCGAAAACCGCAGTTGATCTAAGAGCTAAACTTCAGAAAGAAAAAGAGAGCTTCCTGGAATTGGAGAAAAAAGTAGAACTTAGAAAAAAGGAACTTCAGGATAAACAGAAAGAGGAAGAAGCAAGACTGAATCTGGAAAAAGACCAAAAAGAAGCCCAGAAAAAAGCAAACCGCATCAAAAGAGACAGCGCAGCGCTTTCAAATCCTACACCGGCAGCTACTTTCAATATTCAAAAATAAGCTGTATATTTGCAGACTCTAAATAAAATAATTCACTGAAAATGAGCGTTAAAGATTCTAAAGCCGAATTAAGTACTATAACGTACGACAAAGATAAAATTGAAGAAAAAGTGGGTTCTATCTACGAAGCCATTGTAATTATGGGGAAAAGAGCAGAGCAGATTAATGCTGAAATCCGCTCAGAACTTCATAATAAATTAGATGAATTCGCTGTTCATAATTCTACTCTGGAAGAAGTATTCGAAAACAGAGAACAGATCGAAATCTCAAAACACTACGAAAAACTTCCGAAACCTACTTCTATCGCAATCCAGGAATGGCTTGATGATGAAATTTATTTCAGAAATACGGACGAAAGAAACTAATCGCAGCGTTTTACAGACAATATAAAAAATCGCACTAGCACTATTGCTTCTGCGATTTTCTTTTTTGCAAAACTTATACTGAATCATTAGAAACCGTATATCTAAAAATTTAAGTAAATTCGTTCGACTTTAAAACACTCGAAATGGCAATTCAGGGAAAAAAAATCCTCATCTGTGTTACCGGCGGAATTGCCGCATACAAAATCAATTACCTCATTCGCGAGCTTGTAAAAAAAGGAGCGGAACTGCAGGTTTTGATGACACCCTCAGCGGAAAATTTCGTTTCTAAACTCACGCTTTCCACACTTTCTAAGAAACCGGTTTTTTCAGATTTTTACTCAGAAAACGGCACCTGGAACAATCACGTGGAATTTGCACTTTGGGCAGACTTAATTTTAATTGCGCCCTGCACCGCCAATACTTTGGCGAAAATGGTTCATGGCATTTGTGATAATTTGGTGATCGCAACGTATATGTCAGCAAAATGTCCGGTGATGATCGCGCCGGCGATGGATCTCGATATGTATGAACATCCCTCAACCAAACAGAATTTAGAACTGGCTGAAGATTTCGGGCACATCATTATTCCTGCTGAAACGGGTGAACTGGCGAGCGGACTGGTTGGTCAGGGAAGAATGGCCGAACCGGAAAAAATCTCTAAAACCATTGAAGATTTTTTCACATCAAATACAATTTCGAAAAGCTTAGAAGGGAAAACAGTGCTCATCACCGCGGGTCCGACTTACGAAGCGATTGATCCTGTGCGTTTTATCGGGAATCATTCATCCGGGAAAATGGGGTTTTCTTTGGCGGAAGAAGTGGCAAGACGCGGCGCAAAAGTAATTTTGATTTCAGGACCAAGCTCTTTGGGTATTTCTAATCCTAATATCGAAATTCACCGCGTAACCTCGGCAAAAGAAATGTTTAATGAAGTTTTTAAATATTATGAAATTTCGGACATTGCCATAGCAAGTGCTGCGGTAGCCGATTATGCTCCAAAGGAAATTGCCAGCGAAAAAATCAAGAAGAATGATGATTCTTTAACCATTGAACTCGTTAAAAATCCTGATATCCTTAAAACAATGGGCGAAAGAAAATCGAAACAGTTTTTAGTCGGTTTTGCGCTCGAAACCCAAAACGAGGAAGAAAATGCGTTGGGAAAACTTCAGAAAAAAAATCTCGACATGATTGTTCTGAATTCGCTTCGTGATGAAGGCGCCGGATTTAAAAATGACACCAACAAAATCAAGATTTTCACCAAAAACGACCGAAAGGAATTTGCCCTGAAAGCTAAAAATGAAGTAGCAAAAGATATTTTAAATGTCGTAGAACAGGAAATTCTGAAATAATATAACTAAATTTCCGTTTTCAACTTTTATCACCAACATGAAGAAACTTTTTACCATATTAATCATTATTTT
>JAHRWY010000007.1:0-10574 GCA_019104935.1 Kaistella sp. | reverse complement strand
ATGAGAAGAAAGATTCAAAAGTTAAAGTAAGAAAAGAAGTGGGATATCCTACAGAGAAATCTGAAAATGCCGAAATGCCCACTGAAACTAAACCAAAAGCTACAGCAAAACCAAAAGCTGAAAAAGCAGAGACAAAAGAAGCTAAACCCAAAGCTGCGAAAACAAAAAAAACCGAAGAATAATCTTCGGTTTTTTTATTTGGATTCAGGCTTATTTACCGCCTAAAATACTTCCCAGAAGTCCGCCTAAGCCACCTTGCTGTTGTTGCTGTTGTTGACCGCCGCCAAGAACACTGCCTAAAATATCATTCAGTGGGTTTCCGGAGGACTGCTGAGAACCGCCTCCCAGTACGCTGCCCAAAATATCATTCAAAGGGTTTGATGGTTCTGCTTGTGCCTGGTTTTGCGCACCGCCTAAGATTCCGCCCAATAAATCTCCAAGTCCGCCGCCGGAATTTACGCCGCTCGACTGTTTTTCTTTGCCGATGTATCCCATGATGAGTGGCGCAAGCATGGCCAGTATCGGACCGATTTTATCCATCGAAATTCCGGTGTTTTGCGAAAGTTGGTTTTCAACCTGAGATTTCTGGCCGCCAAAAATATGGTCGAGGATCGAGCCTCCTTCCTGAACTCTGGATTCAACCTGGGCAGGATTATCTAAAATGCTTCCGTCATGGTCTTTGTCTAGCGCGTTGTTTAATGCTTCCGCTTCATTGGGGTCTTCTTGAGATTTTTTTCTTAGATAAGAAATAACCAGTGGTGCGGCTACCGCCAGAAGTGCAATAATTTGATTTTTACTGATGCCGAATTTGTTTTCGGCCTGAGAAGCTACCTGATTTCCGGCGTTTCCGGTAATTAATTCGATTAAGTTCATATTTTATTTTTTTGGTTTTCTTGAATGAAGATTCTCAAAGTTACCAAAATCTATTCCGATAAGGAATATTTACAATAATAAAATACTGTTAAAGTTTAATTTTTAAAAATAGGAACATTGCTGCAGGCTTCGCCAAACATCAGTGACTTTACGAGGGGTTTCAGCTGTTCGACAAGTTCGATGTAAGCGTTTTCAGGGATATTTACATCAGAGCAACCTTTTACCAACACTCTTTTGTCCGTAAGTTTTTTAAAATCGAAAGTCTGCACTGCGTTATGCATCAGCAACACTTCCAGATCCTCGCGGTTACCGAAAACTACTTTTTTAGCTTCGTCGGTAATTTTCGCGGTCAATAGGAAATAGGCCCAAAGCGGCACAATTGCATCCGCAGAATTATAAATGTAAACATAGCATTCCCGGTAATCTTCCGGATTTATTGCAGCGACTTTATCTCTGAAATCCTTTTCCCGAAGAATCATTCCGTCCCAAAGAAAATCTTTCACATCGATCCCTTTTCGTGTGCCTTTCGGAACCAGTTCTGAAAGATCGAAATTTACCAAACCACTGTCTGCAACTTTATTTTTGATTTCAAATTCTTCCGACATTTTTATTTTATCTTTGACGCAAAATTACGTTAATTTTCGCGAACAAAATTTAATCACCATGGAAGTAAACCTTGATCTTCACTGTGATCTTACTGCTTATCTTCTGCAGCCCAATTCTTCTCCCACTGGAGATGTACGATGTTCAGTTGATAAACTTTTTGCAGGACATGTGAAAATGCAGGTCATGGCTTTTTATTCCGCGACAGCGAAAGGAAGTGTTGATGAGGTTAGAGAACAACTTAAGCGTTACCGCAGTCTTCTGAATCTTCCTGGTGTTTATGAATTTTATCCTGAAAAGGCCGAACTTCAGGAAGGTTTAGGAATTATTGCAGCGGTGGAAAATGCCTCCGGACTTTGCGAAGAAGATCAGCCGATAGAAGATGCATTTAAAAATCTTGATTGGTTGATTTCTCAGGCGAAAATCATGTATGTAGGATTAACACATCATCTGGAGAACCGTTTTGGCGGTGGTAATTTTACGCAAACAGGACTTAAAGATGACGGTAAGCGTTTGATTGAATATTTGGATGGCCGAAAAATCGCCGTAGATTTATCCCACACCAGCGATCAACTGGCGTACGGAATCTTAAATTTTATTGATCAAAATAATTTAGATATCCCGGTTTTGGCAAGCCACTCGAATATGCGGGCGGTTTTTGATCATAACAGGAATCTTCCCGATGAACTTGTAACAGAAATTATAAACCGCAGCGGTTTAATCGGACTGAATTTTGTGAAATACTTTATCAACCCCGAAAATCACAATGAAATTTACCGTCATATCGAACATGCCATAAAACTTGGAGCAGAAGACCATCTTTGTTTTGGAGCCGATTTTTTCGATGATAAATCCCATCCTGAGCAGGACGGATATCCGTTTTTCTTCCCCGAATTTGGCGATTCCACAGCGTATCCAACCATCAACAGCAGAATTTCGGAACTGTTTTCTGATGAGTTGAAAGAGAAAATAAGCCATAGAAACGCACTAAGTTATTTTAAAAGACTCCATAAAATTTAAACCCAGCATTTTGAAATATTATATTATCGCAGGCGAAGCTTCCGGTGACCTGCACGCATCAAACCTCATGAAATCTCTTAAAAAGAAAGATACAAACCCAGAGTTCCGGTTTTGGGGAGGTGATCTGATGGCTGATGTGGCGGGAATTCAGCCGGTGAAACATTATAAAGAACTTGCTTTCATGGGTTTTCTGGAAGTAGCAAAAAACCTGAAAACCATCCTTAAAAATATTAAATTCTGTAAAGAGGATATTAAAACTCATCGGCCTGATGTGCTGATTCTGGTCGATTATCCGGGATTTAACCTTCGTATTGCAGCGTTTGCAAAAAGTTTAGGCATAAAAATTATCTATTATATTTCTCCGCAGCTTTGGGCGTGGAAGGAAGGCCGTGTTGAGAAAATAAAGAATTACGTGGATGAAATGCTGGTGATTCTTCCCTTCGAAAAAGATTTTTACCGGAAACATGAAGTTGATGCACACTTTGTGGGACATCCTTTACTCGATGCGATTTCGGATCTGAAGCCTATTGATTCAGAAAAATTCAAAAAAGAAAACGGCCTAAACAGTAAAGACATCATTGCGCTTTTACCGGGTTCCCGAGAGCAGGAAGTCGCTAAAATGCTGGAAATTATGCTTTCGGTCCGTCCGTTTTTTAAGGATTATCAGTTTGTCATAGCCGGTGCGCCAAGTCTGCCAAAGTCGTTCTATGAGAAATATGTAGACGAGAATGTTCATTTTGTTTCAAACAAAACCTACGATTTACTGCGGAGTTCCAGAGCCGCACTTGTAACCTCCGGAACCGCAACCCTGGAAACTGCATTGCTGAACATTCCTGAAGTTGTATGTTACCGAAGCAGCCGGATTTCTTACGAAATTGGTAAAAGAGTTGTAAAAAACATTAAATATATCTCGCTGGTGAATTTAATCATGGATGAAGAAATTGTGACTGAACTTATCCAGAATGATTTAAATACTGAAAATCTTGTAAAGGAGCTGAACGCAATTTTAGTAGGGGAAACCAGACAGAAGATGCTTGATGATTTCGGATTTCTACGCCAAAAACTGGGTGGGAGAGGCGCCAGCGACCACGCCGCAGATATTATCATAAATGGGTGATTTTACGGTACGCAGTAAAGGTAAAGATGTATAATTTTACCTCTAAAAACTGCTTTGCACAAACAGCCTCTACTTATCCTCTGTATTTGTTTTATTCTTGGGATTCTTCTGCAAGACTTTGTTTCACTGGAAGTCAAATACATTTATATGTTTCTGGTTTTCAGTTTTTTGATGCTTGTTTTGTATTTGGTTAAAGATTTTTATTTTCATCGGATCAGGCATGTTTCTCTTTTCTTTCTTTTCTTTTCATTGGGAATTTTTGCGCATTTTCTCAATTCGAAGAAACCTTTTCTTCCTGAGCTGAAAAGCAAGGAAGTTATCGTTTTTAAAATCACCAAAAAACTCAATTCAAACGAGAAAAACAGGCGTTACGAAATCTCAGCCTGGAAAGGAAAACAACCTTTTCTGAGTGTGCTTTCCGTCCCAAAATCTGAAGCTGAGCTTAATTTTCTTCATTACTACAAGGCCGAAGCCTACATTAACCGGTTCCAGAAACCTTACAGTGATTTTCAGTTTGATTACGGTAAATATCTTTCGCGGAAGGATATTTATTTTCAGGCCTATCTGCCGAATTCTTTTCAGCGCGGTTTACGAAATGATTTAAGTTTTTCTGAAAAAATCCGGCAGAAAAGACTTTCAACTTTAAGTAAAATCGACAGCGCGAATTTAAGCAAACGAACACGCGAATTTACCAAAGGAATCATCCTTGCCGACCGTACCGAGATGGATGCAGAAACGGTGGAAGATTTCACAAAATCAGGCCTGATGCATGTTTTGGCCATCTCGGGCTCGCATATGGCTATTATTTTCTGGCTGATTCTGGTGGTCTTAAATCCCATATTTCCGCCCAGGTTCAGGAATTACAAAATAATTATGTCGCTTATTCTGATCTGGGCTTTTGCGATATTTATCGATTACGGAAATTCGGTGGTGCGCAGCTGCATCATGATTTCGGCGTATTATCTTTCTGTGGTGCTGCAGCGGAAGCCCGATCTTCTTCACGCGATGGCGGTGGCGGCATTCGGGATTTTAATTGCAGATACCAATCAGTTTTTCGATGTGGGTTTTCAGCTGAGTTTTGTTGCGGTTTTCGGGATTTTCTGGCTGAATCAACCGATTCTGAAATACCTTCCCAAACCCAAAAATAAATTTCAGAATCTTATGGTGAATGTGGTTTCGATAAGTATTGCTGCGCAAATCGTTACACTGCCGCTGGTGGTTTTTTATTTCCATCAGTATTCTGTCATTTCCATTGTCGCGAATCTTATCGTGATTCCGTTTTCGGAAATTCTGATTATTTTTTCATTATTAATGACGGTACTCATTGAATTTTCGGTACAAATTGGCTGGCTGAATTTTCTTTATGATACTGTGGTAACCCGCGCTTTACAGCTGATACATTTCTTTGCCAATCTTGATCTTGCGTTTTACAGAATGATTCCAATGACTCTGCTCGAAATGGCAGTGGGTTTTGTCATTATTTGGTTTTTAAGGTTTGCAGTGATTACATTCAGTTTGAAAAATGTGCTTAAAGTTTCTTATTTCATCATCCTTTTTGTTGCGTTGAGGTTTTTGTTGAATTACAGAGCGTCACAAATAAACGAGGTTTTGGTCCATCACTACTATAAAGAAAGAATTATTTCTGTAAAAACGAAGGATGAGGTTCGGTTTCTGATGAAGGCAAATCCTAATTTGGGAAAGGTTGAAAAATTTGTTATTGAACCTTATTTAACATCGAGGAGAATCCGTAAATTTAAAACAGAAATAATTTCTGATGATGTTGAAAAAATAGTCATCAGCGGCAAAGAATATCACTTGAAATAGAACAATTTTCACATTTCTTATTTAGAAAGATTACAAACTGAAATTTTCTGACATTTCTCACTTCTCTATAGCTTAACATTTTTTTAACTTTGTGAAAATTCAATTTAAACAATATTATGGCAGGATTAACCAGTTCTACTATCGGTAGAAAGTACGCAATGGCATTGTCTGCAATGTTTTTGCTCCTATTCCTTATCATGCACCTTTCGGTGAATTTAATTTCAGTATTCAGTCCCGGTGCGTTCAATTCGGCTTCAGAATTTATGGGTTACAACCCGCTCATTCAGTTCCTTATGCAGCCAATTCTGGGGTTTGCAGTTATTTTTCACTTTGTGATGGGTTTTGTTCTTGAACTTAAGAACAGAAGCGCAAGACCAGTAAAGTACGCAATGAACAACGGCTCAGCAAACTCTACATGGATGTCCAGAAACATGATTATCTCCGGATTGGTAGTGTTGGCATTTTTGGGACTGCACATGTACGATTTCTGGTGGCACGAGATCAACTTCAAATATGTTGAAGCGAATACCCCAGATAACGAAAGATTCTGGCACGAACTTCATGCGAAGTTTGCTGATGCGTGGAGGGTAATTTTCTACATCATCGCTTTTGTATTGTTGGGTCTTCACTTGGCGCACGGTTTCCAGTCGTCTTTTCAGTCGGTCGGAGCAAGGCATCCCAAATATACGCCGGTAATCAAAGCGCTTGGAACATGGTATTCCATTTTGATTCCTGCAGGATTTATCATCATTGCACTGTATCACTTTTTAACGCAGTCTTAATTTTAAGTTTTGAATCATTCAAAATCTAAAATTTAAAATTTAAAATTTCTAAAAATGAGCAAATTAGATTCAAAAATTCCACACGGCCCGTTAGCCGAGAAGTGGACTAACCATAAAAATCACATGAACCTGGTTGCCCCAAACAACCGCGATAAAATTGATATTATCGTTGTAGGTACAGGTTTGGCAGGCGGTTCTGCCGCTGCAACTCTGGCAGAGCAGGGGTATAACGTAAAAGCATTCTGCTACCAGGATTCACCAAGAAGAGCGCACTCCATTGCTGCGCAGGGTGGTATCAATGCAGCTAAAAACTATCAGGGTGACGGAGATTCAACTTACAGATTGTTTTACGACACCATTAAAGGTGGAGATTACCGTGCAAGAGAAGCAAATGTTTACAGACTTGCAGAAGTTTCTGCAAATATCATTGACCAGTGTGTTGCGCAAGGCGTACCCTTCGGAAGAGAATACGGTGGCCAGCTGGATAACCGTTCGTTCGGTGGAGTTCAGGTAAAAAGAACATTTTACGCAAAAGGCCAAACCGGGCAGCAGCTACTTTTAGGAGCTTATTCTGCGATGAGCCGCCAGATTGGTAAAGGCAGAATCAAGATGTACAACCGTCATGAAATGCTGGATCTGGTAATTGTTGACGGAAAAGCAAGAGGTATTATCGCAAGAAACCTGGTAACGGGAGAAATCGAAAGACATTCTGCACATGCTGTAGTTATTGCTTCAGGTGGTTACGGTAATGTTTATTTCCTTTCGACCAACGCGATGGGATCCAATGTTTCCGCAGCCTGGAAAATTCATAAAAAAGGAGCTTATTTCGCAAATCCTTGTTATGTACAGATTCACCCGACCTGTATTCCTGTTCACGGGACACAACAGTCTAAATTAACGTTGATGTCGGAATCCTTAAGAAACTCAGGAAGAATCTGGGTTCCTAAGAAAATTGAAGATGCAGAGGCGATTAGAGAAGGAAGATTAAGACCGGAAAACATTAAAGAAGAAGACAGAGATTATTATCTAGAAAGAAGATATCCTGCTTTCGGTAACTTGGTACCTCGTGACGTGGCTTCAAGAGCAGCGAAAGAAAGATGCGACGCCGGTTTCGGAATCGAAAATAATGATACAAAAGAAGGTGTTTACCTGGATTTCTCTACAGAAATTACCAAAAAAGGTAAAGAGGCAGCACTCGAGAAAAATATTCACAATCCTACCGATCAGCAGATCTATGATTTAGGAAAAGCTTGGGTTGAAGAAAAATACGGAAACCTTTTTGTGATGTACGAAAAAATCACAGGCGAGAATCCTTATGTGACTCCAATGAAGATTTATCCGGCAGTTCACTACACGATGGGAGGTGTTTGGGTTGATTACAACCTACAGTCAACCATTCCGGGATGTTTCGTGTTGGGTGAAGCCAATTTCTCAGATCACGGGGCCAACAGGCTGGGGGCTTCTGCGCTGATGCAGGGTCTGGCAGACGGTTATTTCGTTCTTCCGTACACCATTGCAGATTATCTTTCGGCAGACATCAGAACAGGTTCAATTCCTACAGATTCTGCAGCTTTTGAGGCAGCAGAGAAAGAGGTGAAAGATAAAATCAATTTCTTCATCAATAATAAAGGCACCCATTCTGTAGATTATTTCCACAAAAAATTAGGACACATTATGTGGAATAAGGTGGGAATGGGAAGAACTCCTGAAGGTTTGAAAGAAGCGATTCAGGAAATTGAAGAAGTAAGAAACGATTTCTGGAAAAATGTAAAAGTACCAGGATCGAATGATGAAATGAATATGGAACTCGAGAAAGCGCTGAGAGTTGCAGATTTCCTTGAATTAGGACAGCTGATGGCGATTGATGCATTGAAGAGAGAAGAATCCTGCGGTGGACATTTCCGTTGGGATCATGCAACACCGGAAGGTGAGGCGGAGCGAGATGACCAAAACTTCAAATTTGTAGCAGCCTGGGAATACCAGGGCGCAGACATTAACCAAGAAGTATTGCACAAAGAAGAACTGGTGTACGAGAACATCGAAGTTAAAACAAGAAGTTATAAATAATCTCCAAAAAATTAATATAGAAATGAGTGCAAAAAAAGGATTAAACCTGACTCTGAAAATTTGGAGACAGAAAAACAATAAATCAAAAGGACAGTTCGAAACCTATAAAATTTCCGACGTTTCTACGGATTCTTCCTTCCTCGAAATGCTCGATATGCTCAATGAGAATCTTGTAAACGAAGGAAAAGAACCTGTAGCTTTCGATCACGACTGCCGCGAAGGAATCTGCGGAATGTGCTCGCTGTACATCAACGGGCGATCTCACGGTCCGGATACAGGAATCACCACTTGCCAGCTTCACATGAGAATGTTTAAAGACGGCGAAACCATCCACATCGAGCCATGGAGAAGTGCTGCTTTTCCGGTAATTAAAGATTTGGTGGTAGACAGAAGCGCTTTCGACAGAGTGATGGCAGCCGGCGGTTTCGTTTCGGTAAATACTTCAGGAAACACGCTGGATGCGAATGCGATCCCTGTTCCTAAAGAAGATGCAGACAAAGCGATGGATGCTGCGGCATGTATCGGCTGTGGCGCCTGTGTGGCAACGTGTAAAAACGGATCTGCAATGTTATTCGTTGGCGCAAAAGTTTCACAATACGCACTACTTCCGCAAGGTCGTGTAGAAGCTAAAAGAAGAGTGTTGAATATGGTGAAGGCCATGGATGAGGAAGGTTTCGGAAACTGCTCGAATACCGGCGCATGCGAGGTGGAATGTCCGAAAGGAATTTCTCTTGAAGTGATCGCCAGAATGAACAGAGAATACATTTCTGCCAATATCGACAGAGGATAAAAACAGAAAATTATACAAAAAAGCCGCTTTCAGTACCGAAAGCGGCTTTTTCTTTGTTAAACTTTGCCAATTATATGATTAAAATTTTCTACAAGTCTTTATATAACTTATTTTTGCGCAAATTAAGTTTACACCGTTGAAATTAAAAATCGAAAAATTTATATACAATCAAAAAAACATGAGTAGATATTTTTTATTATTGATGTTCGCTTTCGTAGCAATGTCCTGTTCAAAAAAAGTAGAGGTAAAAGGTAATTTTGCCGGCGGGTCACCGCTCGAAAGAATCGAGTTTATAGAAGCATCTGGTGTGGCAACACTTCCGCTGCTGAATTTGGGTGTAGACAGTAAAGGGAGTTTCTCCGGAAGCTTCGAAGCGCCTAAAAACGGCATGTACATTATGTCTTATGCCGGAAAAACAGCCATGATTTATCTTAAAGGTGGTCAGGAACTTAATATTTCCGGGCAGGCAGCCAACTTCCCAAATCAGTTTACCATTACCGGTGATGCAAAAAACAACAACGATTTCCTTTTAGAGGTAACTAAATTTATTCAGGGTTATGCCGGAAAAATCAATGTAGGCGAACTTGTAATGAAAAATGAAGCCGATTTCCTGAAAGAGGCAGAAAGAATCCGTACCGATATTGGTAAAAGCATTGATGCTGCTGCTAAAAAAACTTCTGCAGACAGCGAGGTTGTAGAATATAAAAAAGACGAACTGAACGCGAGCGTTCTTGGATTGATGAGCCAGTACGAAGTTAATCATCCGCAGGCTACCCAAAATCCAGCTTACAAAGCGTCAAAAAATTTCAAAGATGCTGAAGCTAAGCTTAATGCAGACAGCGACAGACTTCTGAAAAACCAACCGATTTACAGAAATTATCTTTTGGGGAAACTAAGCCCGGAATTTCAGGCTTTTGCAAGCAAGCAGGCAACAACAGGAAACCAAATCTCTTCTGAAGTATTTGCGAAATTTCTGGATACCAAAAAAGACCTTTCTCAGCTGACCAAAGATTATCTTTTGGCATTCGTGCTTTCAAGTGGTGATATTACGCCGGGAATGACGGATGAAAATACTGCTAAGATTAATAAAATCATCAATGAAAATATTAAAGATGCAGGCATTAAAAAAGATATGCAGCGAATCCAGTTCGTAATCGCCGGCCCGAAAGCTGGTGAAGCGGCACCGGATTCAAAACTGATCAAACAGGACGGAAGCGCCTTTAAAATGGCCGATGTAAAAGGAAAACCAAACCTGGTAATGTTCTACGCGTCATGGAATCCTTATATTTCCGAAGGTACAGTACCGGTTCTGAAAGAAGTCGTGAATTTCTATAAATCTAAAATGGATTTCACTTTCGTGAATTTAGATGATACCAAAGACCAGTTCGTTAAAACCAGCAATGCCATGATGAAAGGCATTCCCGGAAACAATGTTTACGGTGAAGGCGGCCTCACTTCTCAGATTGCAAAAGATTTGGGAATCTACGGTTTCAAACTT
>JAHRWY010000220.1:0-2698 GCA_019104935.1 Kaistella sp. | reverse complement strand
TGTGGCAGCATTGTCGCCGGTAATGATTTTTACAGAAATGCCTGCCTGATAGAAATTTTCTAAGACTTTAGTGATATTTGCTTTCGGAGGATCATAAAAACCGACGATTCCTAAAAAAGTGAAAGGTAATTCCTGCTGATGTTGTGGGTAACTATCACCTGCGAAATTACTTTTTGCAACTCCCAAAACGCGGTAACCTTCTTCAGTTATGGTCTCGATTGCATCTAATATTTTCTGTTTTTCTTCATCGGAAAGGTTGCAGACGTTCATAATGGCTTCTGGAGCTCCTTTGGCTGCAATCTTTTTTTCTCCGGCACTGTTGCTGAAAATATGTGTCATCATAGGCGGTTTTCCACCCAGAGGATATTCATGAGCCATTTTGAAATGCGGCCGTTGATCTTCGGCTCCTAAATTCAGGTAAGCTTCATGCAGCGCAGTTTCCATAGGATCAAAAGGAATCGGTTCGCTTGCCCACATAGCGAAAGTAATGAGTTCTTTTTCTTCAGCTGTTAATGTTTGTCCGGGTTCCGAAATCTGTTGGGTTCCGTGTGCGAAAATTTTAGCTAAACTCATTCTGTTTTCGGTAATTGTTCCGGTTTTGTCGGTGCAGATTACGGTAGCGCTACCCAAAGTTTCTACGGTTTTCATCTGTTTTACCACGATCTGCATTTTCATAAGCCGCCATGCGCCAATCGCCATAAATGCTGTGAAGGCCATCGGAATTTCTTCTGGTAGAATACTCATCGCTAAGGTGAGGGCTTTCAGCAAACTGTCGAGAATATCATGAGAATTAAAATAGTTAATTCCCCAAACCAAAAGAAATGCTGCAACACCCGTGACCACCATTTTTTTAACAAAATCATTAATCTGTATTTCAAGCGGCGTTTTTTCTTCCTTGATATTCTCCAGGCTTTTGCCGATTTTACCGAGTTTGGTTTCGTTACCGATACTGGTGACGGTAATAATTGCCAGGCCGCTTTCTACAATCGTGCCTTTGTAAACGAGGTTGTCTTCTTTCGTTTTGTCTTTAAAGACTGCAAAAGATTCTCCCGTGAGAATTGATTCATTTACAGAAAAATCGTTGGAATGCACGATGGTTCCGTCGGCTACAACCAAAGTTCCTTCTTCAATAATCAGGCTGTCGCCAACAACAAGATCTTCGCTGTTGATCTCCACGGTTTCTCCATCGCGGATTACTTTACAGCTGGGCTGTGTAAAATATTTAAGTTTTTGCAGGGCATTGCGGCTGCGCGAATCCTGGTAAAGTGAAATAAGAGAAATCACCACAATGGCTGAAACCATAAATATTCCGTCGCTCACCATGCCATTCACAAAGTAGATAAGCGATGCCACCAAGAGCAAAATAATCATGGGTTCTTTAACCAGGCTTTTTAAAGCATCCAAAAAAGTGTTTTCCTTTTTATATTTTAAGGTGTTGTCGCCAAATTTTTTCCGGGCGAGAAGTACTTCTTCAGCTGATAAGCCTTTAATATTAAAATGAGTTGCCGGCATAAATCAGTATTTTAACTGTGGGTTGTTAAACGAACTGTAATTTACAAAATTTCCGGCCAAATTTTTAGGAGAATTTATCTAGTAATAAAAAACTCCCTACAGGAGGGAGTTGTAATTTGTAAATGCAGATTTTACGTAAAATCTGCTTTGTATTTTCGTTTTTAATTAGAATAGCTCATAAGCTCTTCCTTCTGGGAATTAATCAGTTTATATTCCAGATACTTAAAAGAATCGCGCGGAATAATGGTTACCCATTTTTTGTATTTCAGGTACCATTTCGTCTGTATGCTCACCAAACCTTTGGTAAGATAAGCTTCAACGAAAGGATGAACATGAAGGAAAATTTTTCCTTTTTCTTTCTGAATAAGTCCTCGGATTACTTCCTCCATGCGTTCAACTACAACGATTGGAGCAAGAATTTCGCCGTCGGCGTTAGGATTTTCTTCTTTGGTTTCGATGATGTTTTCCGGCCGGGTTCGTTGACGCGTTAGCTGTATTAATCCGAATTTACTTGGAGGCAAAATTTTGTGACGGGCTTTATCGCGGCTCATTTCCTTTTTCAGGTGTTCGTAAAGGTCGCGGCGGTGATCTGCATTAATCATGTCGATAAAGTCGATCACGATAATCCCACCCATGTCGCGGAGCCGCAATTGGCGCGCAATTTCGGTTGCTGCCATCTTGTTTACATTCAGCGCATGTTCTTTGTTTCCGGCACTTCCCGAAGAAATGTTATTTCCTGAATTTACATCAACCACGTGAAGGGCTTCTGTGTGTTCGATGACAAGGTAAGCACCTTTCGAACTTGGGATATTTACATGTTTGCCAAAGCTCTGTTTCAGTTGTTTTTCTACGTTGTAATATTCCATGAGCGGAATTGGTTTATCGTAGAACTGAACAATGTTTTTGCGTTCGGGCGCGATAACTTCGATATAGGCTTTCATGTCATCAACCATCTGCTCATCATCACAGATAATGGAAACAAAATCTGCATTGAAATTGTCGCGCAGAATCGCCGAAGCCTTATCTTCTTCGCTTAAAAGCCTGCTCGGAACTTTGTTTTTCTGAAGATTCTTGAAGGTTGTTTCCCATTTCTGAACCAGTTGGTTCATGTCGTTATGTAATTCTGCAACCTTTATACCTTCAGCAACTGTACGGATGATTACACCGAAACCTTCGGGTTTAATGC
>JAHRWY010000244.1:0-2641 GCA_019104935.1 Kaistella sp. | reverse complement strand
GCAACCGCAGTTGAAAAAATGGTATTATTGAAATAAAAATATAAACGATTAAAAAAACGACTTTATGAAATTGACTAAAAAACTGTTTTTAGGATTAGGTTTGGGACTGGGTGCATTAACGTATGCCCAGGTTCAGCCGGTTCTTACCGGAGCTCCTTTTCTAAGAATTTCTCCGGATGCCAGAGCAGGCGGTATGGGTGATCAGGGGGTAGCCACAACTACCGATGCATTCTCACAGTTCTGGAATGCTGCAAAATACCCGTTCAGCAAAACCACTTCTGCAATTGGGGTTAACTATACACCTTACATGAGCAAACTGACAAATGATGTTTTCTTACTTTATGGAGCTTATCACCAGTTTTTAGGTGATGAAGAAAGATCAACTATTTCTGCAAGTTTATATTATTTCAATATGGGCGCAGTAGATTTAACGAAACTTGTAGGTACTGAAGTTGTACAGGAAGGTACTGCGAAACCAAACGAATTCTCTATCGATGTAGCCTACGGTTTGAAACTTAGTGATTATTATTCCATGGCGGTTACCGGTAGATTTATCCGTTCAGATTTGTCCGGAGGTTTTAACTCCGATAACACCCTGAAAGCAGCGAACTCGTTCGCCGTTGATGTATCGGGTTATTTTCAGTCGGAAAAACATACAAGTATAAACGATTTCGAGGGGCGTGCTAGAGCAGGTTTTGCCATCCAAAATATCGGACCAAGATTAGATTACACCGGCGATGAAGAATCCAGATCCTATTTGCCAACCATGGCAAGATTAGGTGCGGGTTACGATCTTTTTATTGATGATTTAAACCGTGTAGGCTTAAATTTCGAAGCTTCAAAACTCCTCGTTCCTGGTCCCGATAAAACCGGAAATGTACCGAATGTTGGTGTGATCGAAGGAATCGGAAAATCATTCAGCAACGAAAAAAGCATGATGTTTAGTGGTGCTGTGGAGTATGAATACGACAACGCTTTTGCTTTACGGGGCGGTTATTTCCACGAAAGCGAAGAACAGGGCGCAAGGCAGTATGCTACGGTGGGTGTAGGCTTAAAATATCAGTCTTTCGGATTGGACATGTCTTACCTCATCAACACCTCCAAAGTAAATTCAGCACTCGATAATACATTGAGATTTGGACTAACCTGGAATATTGGTGAAGAATCTTCAAACTCGGATTATTAAAATTCAGCTCACAAAAATTTATTTTAAAGCCTCAGCAATTGAGGCTTTTTTGTGGATTAAATCCTAAATTAGCAAAATGAACTACGCAACAGAACTCAGGAAATTCGCAACCAGCCAATATATATTTTCGGCGGTAAGGATTACTTTAGCCATTGTAGCTCCCAGTATAATTTTAGCTTATTTCGGTCTGCTGAAAGAATATTTCCTTTTCCCACTGGCCACCAGTTTTGTAGGCCTTACCGATCAGCCCGGCCCGTTTATCCGCCGGAGAAATGCACTGATCTTTGCCATTATCTGCTTTTTTGCAGTCTCTGTTATTGCCACTCTTCTAAAGAATTTCCCGCCTGTTATTTATCTTGAAATTATTTTTTTCGGAATGTTTTTTTCCATGATTGGAGTGTATGGGCAACGGCTGGCATCGGTAGGTTCGCTATCGCTGGTGGTACTGGCAATTTTTATCGACGGACACCTGAGCCACGGAAGCCTTGTAAAAAATTCACTTATTTTCTTGGCAGGATCTGTTTGCTACCTGTTGGTTTTTCTTGTGGTTTCTAAAATTCAGCCCTATAAACTTGCAAGCCAGATGATTGGCGAAAATTACCTGGAGCTGGGCGATTACCTCAAATTAAAATCCAGATTTTATCTGCAAAATCCAGATTTCGATGCGCTTTACCTGCAGGTGATTTCGCAACAGGTTAAAATTAAAAATTTACAGGAAGAAACCCGCGAAACCGTCTTTAAAACAAGAAAAATCGTTAACGAATCTACCACAACAAGCCGGCTTTTGATGCTCATGTTTCTCAATTCAATTGACTTACATGAAAAACTGATGACCTCGGAAAGCGATTACGGAAAAATTCAGGAAAGTTTTGGAGAAACAGGTTTACTGGAATCCATCAGCGACTATTTATCAAAACTGGCGGAAGAACTCAGCAATATAGGTATTGCACTGCAAAGCGGTACCAAGGCAAAATACCTCAGAAATTTAGACGATGAGCTGGATCAGGTTTTCGATGAATATTTCGATTTACGCAATAAGAAACTGAACCCTGATACTTTGGAGAATTTTATGATTATGCGAATTATTCTACTAAGAATAAGTGATATTACGGAACAGATCAATACTATTTATAAAGTATTCACTCAGGATCAAAAACTGGCAAAAAGCCTTTCTACCGGTCTGGATTTAAAAGAATTTATTACCAACGATGAAAAACTTAATTTCAAAGTACTTCTTAACAATATTTCTTTAAAGTCTGCACACTTTCGCCATTCTGTGCGTATTACCCTCGCGATGCTCACCGGCTATATTATTTCACAAATGGAGTTTTTGGGCATCGGTCACTCGTACTGGATTTTAATTACTATTGTCGCCATTATGAGGCCGGCCTACTCTACCACCAAACACCGTAATTTACTGCGGCTTTACGGTACGGTCGCCGGCGCGGTGGTGGC
>JAHRWY010000216.1:0-12370 GCA_019104935.1 Kaistella sp. | reverse complement strand
CGCGATGAAACCAACGGAACAGACACCTACGGTGGCGGAAAATACCTTGATTTAAGAATCCCGAAAGGGAAGGAGATCGTTATTGATTTTAACCAGTCGTACCAACCTTACTGCGCTTACAATGCCTACGATTACAGTTGCCCGATTGTTCCTGAAGAGAATTTTTTACCTGTGAAAATTGAGGCTGGTGTGAAATATGAAGATGTTTACCATCACTAAGGATTTTTCATGGCATAGAAATGGCTTTTCCATCCCATAATTAAAAAAATAAACGATGGAACCTAACAAACGAAACAGACCGGCAACGCTTATCATCATTGCTGTTGCCGTAATCGCACTGCTGATTATCTTCTATTTTGTACTGCTTGCCATATTCCCGGATCTTTTCCAGACCCTGCCGACCGGCGAAGTACAACCGGTTACGAACTAAATTTTAGCGAGAAACTCTTCAAAAGCCGGTACTGCAGATACCGTACCGTCGCTCTCAATTTTGTTGAGCTTTAAGGTTTCTATGGTGTTGATAGAATTTTCATCGAAAGGTTTCTGAACCCGGACATAATTCTCTGTAAAGCCATACATCACCCCATTTTTGTTTTCGTGTTCCCAAAGAACGGGTAAGGTTTTGCCGATTTGGGTGCGGTAGAACGCCATTTTCTTTTTCTCGGAAAGGATTCTGAGCATCTTGCTGCGCTGTTTTCTTTCAGGAATTGGTACAACGCCCTGCATTTCAGCAGCTTCAGTATTTTCTCTCTCAGAATAGGTGAAGACGTGCAGATAAGAAATCGGAAGTTCATTCAGGAAATTATAGGTTTCCAGAAACTTCTCTTCGGTTTCACCCGGAAATCCTACAATTAAATCGACCCCAATACAAGCATCCGGCATTACTTCGCGGATTTTCGCAATTCTGTCGGTATACAGTTTTGTCAGGTAGCGGCGTTTCATGAGCTTCAGAAGGTCATCGCTTCCGCTTTGTAACGGAATGTGGAAGTGCGGCACAAAACTTTTGCTTCGGGAAACCAAGTCGATGCTTTCGTCTTTCAGAAGATTCGGTTCAATGGAAGAAATCCTTATTCTTTCAATTCCTTCCACCTTATCCAGTTCTGAAATAAGGTCAAGAAACGTATGTTCGTGTTTTTTATTCCCGAATTCACCTTTACCGTAATCGCCGATATTTACACCAGTTAAAACGATTTCCTTAATTCCTTTGCTGGCGATTTCTGCAGCATTTTTCACGACATTTTCAATGGTATCGGAACGGGAGATTCCACGCGCCAAAGGAATGGTGCAATAGGTGCATTTGTAATCGCAGCCATCCTGAACCTTAAGGAAGGCACGGGTACGGTCGCCAATCGAGTAGCTTCCGATGAAGAAATCGGCTTCATCGATTTCGCAGGAGTGAATGAGGCCGTGGCTTTCGGTTTTCTGCAAGTCATCAAGATAACTCAGGATGTTGAATTTCTCTTTGGCTCCCAAAACCAGATCTACGCCTTCAATAGCAGAAATCTCCTCAGGTTTCAGCTGGGCGTAGCAGCCCAGAATCACCACCAATCCGTCGGGGTTAGCTTTCATGGCCCGTTTTACGTGAAATTTACATTCGCGGTCTGCGTTTTCGGTCACCGAACAGGTGTTGATGACATAGACACTGGCTTTCTCATCAAAGCTTACCTTTTCGTAGCCTGCGCCGGTTAGCTGGCGGGCAATGGTTGAGGTTTCTGCGAAATTTAATTTGCAGCCAAGGGTGTGAAAAGCAGCGGTTTTGGGGGTTGAATGTTCCATAATATGAGGGTGCAAATTTACGATTTTTTTTTAACCCGCTTCAGAATTCGGGATACAGAAAAAACCACAAGTGCTTTGTGGTTTTAACTGAATGAAAAAATTATGAAAAAAATTATGAAAAAGTTACTTTAAAGTCTGTTATACCTGAATGATTTTGGTATAAGCCTCGGCTTCTAAACCCCATGCACACGATTTTGCTTCGTGGGACAGATAAGCGATTTTGCGGTGTTCTGTATCGAAAATCCTTACGCCTTCCAGATTAAGTTGGTCGCTTCTGTAGAGGTGAAGGCTTACCGAAATATCGTCTTCATTGTTAATAATGGAGTGGATGCCCGCGAGTTCCTCCGTAAAAATGTCGCCTTCGCCGCCTACCGACAGGGAATTGAATTCGATGAAATTTGAGTTTTCCCGGTAGTTAACAACCCCGAGGCTGCCCTTGAGGATTTTTATTCTGCCGTCGTAGTTTCCGTGATCGTGAATCGCAGTACAGCTGTCGCTTCCCCAAACGGTAAGTACAGCAAACGGGTCATCTTCGAAAACAGGGATTCTGATAAAAATTTCTTCGCTAACTTTTCTTTCGGAAAGGTGAAAAACTGAATCAAAATCGCTGTAGGAAAACGTAAAGAGCAGATCACAGATTTCGTTAAAATTCAGCCGCTTCTTGATCCTTAGATCATCGAGAACATGGCTTAAACCGGGATCATCGAATGGAGTTTTCATCACTTAAAATTTGATACCGTAAAGTTACGTACCCAAAATCTTAAGCGCTGAAAATCAGATGTGATTTATATCAACGCTGACTTTTATCACTCGTTTAATTTTTATATTCATCGCGCACTTCCGGATCCTTTGCGTAACACACCGGAGATGAATTCTGAGGGATTTCTTCAGGGTGTTGCTTCTTCAGCATTTCAATATTATAATCCCCTGATTTGAATTTCGGGATGGAAAGGTTTTTCCAATCGTCGTTTTTAAGGATTTTAGCCGCGTAAATAATCTGCCCGATATGATACGGATAATGTGCCAGCTGCCGGAGAACCGCATCCAACACGGTATGTTTCTCTCCGCGGATTAAAATAATGTTGTGAATATTCCCGTCGGTGATTTGATTTAAAGCTTCCCAAAGTACCGCCCAGCCATGTTCCCACTGTTTAAGCATTTCTTCTCTGGACATGATGTCATTGATGAATTCCGCATCGCGGTTGCGCCAGGATTTTTCGCCGTCTTCAGTAAGGAAATCTGTCCAGCGAGAAATCATGTTCCCTGAAAGATGCTTTACGATTACCGCAATGGAATTGCTCTCCTGATTCGGCTGCCAAAAAAGCTGTTCATCACTCAGCTGGGCAAATGTTTTATCGCCCAGCTCTTTGTAGTAAAGAAAACGTTTGATGAATAATTCTTTCATGATGGCAGCTTTTCTATGGTATGCCAAATTTACGGAATATTATGTTTTTATTTTGTTGAGGATGATTTTTAACATCAGAAATCAATTGTAATGAAATAAATCAGAAAATAATTACAGAATTGCTCGTGAATTTATAATTTTGATAAAACGATTGCCATGATCAAGCCGGAAAAAAGATGCAGGAACTGCAACCAGCACCTGCTGATGAATCAGAAATTCTGCCACGAATGCGGCCAGAAAACCGATACGCACCGCATTAATTTTCATTATTTTCTCCATGAGGTGCCGCACAATATTTTTCATGTTGACGGCGGTATTTTATTCACTCTGAAAGAACTTTTTACCCGCCCGGGACACACGATCCGCGAATATCTGGAAGGAAAACGGCAGCCTCATTTTAAACCCGTCATGCTGGTGCTGATTATGGGCTCGGTTTGCGCACTGATTCAGTATTTCCTGAAAGATAAGACGAAGAAGAAAATTGCCGACAGCGAAATACTGAAAGGTGATGTGGAAACTTCAGGACTGTCTAAATATGTCGATTTCGAAGGCCTAGTTGCGTATTTCAAACATATCGTGGAATGGCTGAGCAATCATTTTGCGTTTACGGTTTTGCTGATGCTGCCGATTGCGGCTTTCGGGTTTTTCTTAGGTTTCAGAAAGTATAAACTCAATTATCCCGAGTGGTTGGTAGTATTTCTTTTTCTGGCAGGGCAGTCGCTCACGGTTTATATATTTTTTATCTTTCTCAACAGATTTGCCGGTAATTACAATATGCTGTTTTTCTTCCTGTGTTGGGGGCTCGTTACTTATTCTCTCACGCAGCTTTTTAATGACCGGGGAAAGAAGTATGTGATCTTACGGTCGGTTTGGTCTATATTTCTGAGTTATCTTTTCTCACTTTTCTATGTTATCATCGCTGTTTTAATCATTGCAACCATCGGAATTTTACTTTACGGTTACGATACCCTGATTCCCGTAATATCCAAAGAATTATGATAATAATTATGATTAAGGAAATTTAAACCTGAATAATTTTCAGCAGCAATTTAAATATTTACCTTTGCAGCTTAATTTTTATGAAAAGAGATATTATGGATTTTAAAAATTTTACAATGCCCTTCAGCATTAACCCTGAATATTCTAAAAAAGTAGCTTATTTCTCCATGGAATTTGCGATTGATCAGGCGCTGAAAATATACTCCGGCGGACTTGGGTTTTTAGCAGGCTCGCACATGAGAAGTGCCTATAATCTGAAACAGGATCTTGTGGGGATCGGAATTTTATGGAAGTTCGGTTATTATGATCAGGCAAGAAACCACGACCAGACTTTGCAGCCAACATGGACCAAAAAAATGTATTCGTTTCTTCAGGATACCGGAATCAAATTCCAGATCGAGATTCACTCTGCGCCGGTTTGGGTAAAAGTTTGGTATCTGGATCCCGAAACTTTCCATACGGCACCCATGTTTTTACTTTCCACAGATGTTCCGGAAAACGATCACGTTTCAAAAACTATTTGCCACAGACTTTACGATGCCAACGAATCTACAAAATTGGCGCAGTATATTCTTTTGGGTAAAGGCGGTGCGAAGTTGCTCGATATGATGAATTTTGAAAGAGATGTTTACCATCTGAATGAAGCACACGGGCTTCCGGCAGCATTCTATCTGCTGAAGAAATTTGGCGGCGATTTAGAGAAAGTAAGAGAAAAACTGGTATTCACCACCCACACCCCGGAAGAAGCCGGAAACGAAAAACATAACCTTCATTTATGCCACGATATGTCGTATTTCTCCGGTCTTACGACGGAAGAAGTGAAATCTATTGAAGGAGTAGAAGATGACCGTTTTAACCATTCACTTTGCGCTTTAAGAATGGCAAGAGTGGCCAACGGTGTTTCGCAGCTGCACGGTGTTGTTTCGAGAGAAATGTGGAGCAAGTATTCTAAAATCTGTGAAATCAAAGCCATTACCAACGCACAGGAATTTAAATACTGGGCAGATAAACCGCTTTACGACGCCAAAGACGAGAATGATGATATGCTTTTCGATTTCAGAAAAAAACATCTGAAGAAAAGAATGTTCAGAATTGTAGCCGACCAAACCGGAAATCTCTTCGATCCCAATGTTTTCACCATCGTGTGGGCCAGAAGATTTGCAGGTTATAAAAGAGCCGATTTGCTTCTTCACGACAAAGAACGTTTCGAAAGGCTTCTGAACAACCCGAAATATCCGGTTCAGATTATCTGGGCAGGGAAACCATATCCAATGGATTACAGTGCGATTTCAACCTTCAATACCCTGGTTGAAGAAAGCAAATACTATAAAAATATGGCGGTACTTACCGGCTACGAACTGGCTTTGAGTAAATCACTGAAGCAGGGATCCGATCTGTGGCTGAATAATCCAAGAGTTCCGCGGGAAGCTTCGGGAACTTCGGGAATGACGGCTTCTATGAACGGATCTGTAAACCTTTCTACGGATGACGGCTGGATTCCTGAATTCGCCAAAAACGGTGTGAACGGATTTGTAGTGCCACAGGCAGATTACAAAAACGACAGCGTTTATGATCAGGATAATTTCGATCTGGAAAACCTGTACAATGTTCTGGAAAATGAAATCCTTCCGATGTATTACGACAGACCGGATGAATGGAGAAAAATTCAGCACAACGCCATGGAAGATGTTAAAAGAGATTTCAACAGCGACCGAATGGCAGACGAATATTACAAGCAGATTTACGCGTAACCGCTGAGGTTATCCAAAAATTCAATACTAAAATCCGGGAAAAACTTCCCGGATTTTGTTTGTTGGGTAGCTAAATAAAATCTGAATGACCGCCATCCAGCGGAATCGTGGCTCCGGTAAGATAGGCTGCAAGGTCTGAAGCCAGAAAAGCAGCGAGATAGCCGTACTCTTCGGGTTTTCCGGCGCGTTTCATCGGAGTCTGGTCCAGCATTCTTTTTTTGGCTTCCTCGGTGGAAATATTTAGTTTTTCGGCATTTCCGGTGTACAGGCTTTTCATTCTTTCGGTATCAAAAAGTCCGGTAAGTACTGTATTGACGGTGATATTATCCGCTGCGACTATTTTTGAAAGTGTTTTCATCCAGCTTACCATGGCGATCCGCATCGTATTGCTCAAAACCAAATCATCTGAGGGTTGTTGGACATATTTTGAGGCCACATTGATGATCCTGCCAAACCTGTTTTTCTGCATGCCGGGAAGCGCCAACAGGGTGAGATAAACGGTGTTCTGAAAGAGCAGTTCAAAGGCCTGTTGAAAATCTTCAGTGGAATTTTGGAGTGAATTTCCGGTTTTGGGTCCGTTGGTATTGTTGACCAGAATATCGATGGAATTTTCTTTGAAATAGCCGTCATAAACCTTTTTCGTTCCTTCAAAATCCATATAATCTGTCACCAGATACCGGTGGTTCTGACCTTTAGACGAATCCAGCTGTTTGAGAACGTTTTTAAGTTTATTTTCATTTCGGGAAACGATGGTCACTTCAGCACCCAGTTCTGCAAACTGCAGTGCAACTGCTTTTCCTATTCCGTCTGTTGCTGCGCCCACCAATGCTTTTTTTCCGGACAAATCAATATTCATATTAAAAAATTTCTTTGATAAAAGTAGGGATTCCGGACAGATTCAAAAAAGTTTTTAAGATTTTTAACAATCATTTTTGCGCATCAAAATCTTATATTTGCAACATGATTAACAGCGACCAGGTTAAAGACATCAAATCCAGAATCGAGGATTTGTATAAATATCTTCAGATCGAAAAAAAGAAGATCGAAATCTTCAATGATGAAGAAAAAACCGTTTCACCGGAATTTTGGGACAACCCGAAAGAAGCCGAAGCGTTTATGAAGCAGCTTCGCTCCAAGAAAAAATGGGTTAATGATTATGAAGAAATCTTCACACGGTATGAAGATTTGCAGGTTCTGATGGATTTTGCAAAAGAAGACCCCGATTCCGAAAAGGAACTGGAGGAAGCTTTCCCGCTTTTGGTTGAAAAAATTGAAGACCTGGAATTTAAAAATATGCTTTCCAATGAAGGTGACGAGCTTTCTGCAGTGCTGCAGATTACTGCGGGCGCTGGCGGAACTGAATCCTGCGACTGGGCATCAATGCTCATGAGAATGTACACGATGTGGGCTGAAAAGCAGGGTTACAAGATCCGGGAGCTGAATTATCAGGAAGGCGATGTTGCCGGTGTGAAAACGGTAACGCTGGAAATCGACGGTGAATTTGCTTTCGGTTATCTGCGAGGTGAAAATGGGGTTCACCGTTTGGTAAGGATTTCACCTTTCGATTCCAACGCAAAAAGACACACCAGTTTTGTGTCTGTGTATGTTTATCCTTTGGTTGACGATACGATAGAAATCAACATCAATCCGGCGGATATTTCCTTTGAAACCATGCGTTCGAGTGGGGCAGGAGGGCAGAACGTAAACAAGGTGGAAACAGCAGTACGTCTGCGTCACGCGCCTACAGGCATTATCATCGAAAACTCCGAAAGCCGCTCCCAGCTTCAGAATAAAGAAAAGGCGATGCAGCTTTTACGCTCAAGACTTTATGAGATGGAGCTTGAAGAACGGATGAAAGCGCGAAACGAAATTGAAGCCGGGAAAATGAAAATCGAGTGGGGCAGCCAAATCCGAAATTACGTGATGCACCCTTACAAACTCGTGAAAGATGTGCGCTCCGGTTACGAAACTTCGGATGTGGATGGCGTGATGAACGGTGACCTGACTCCATTTCTGAAGGCCTTCTTAATGGCCGATGGTACCGCTGCTACAGGCGATGACTTCGACCTGTAAGTTTTGGGAAACTTTAACAAATTATTAATCCTCAAAAAACCGCTCTTTTATTATCTTTGCGGATATGGAACATTTTGAGAGTTGGAAGGATTTACTGAATCCTGAATTTTATATAAAAATGGGCGGTTTCTGGCTCATTTTGTTTATCATTTTTGCCGAGACTGGTTTATTTATTGGTTTTTTTCTGCCGGGTGACAGTTTACTTTTTGTATCGGGAATTTATGCCGTAGAAATAGTGAAAGAATCCCTTGGTTCTACCGGAAGCGATTTTTTAGACACCACGATTTTAGCCTCTGCCATCGCTATTGCAGCGGTTATCGGGAACGAGGTTGGCTATTGGTTTGGCCGAAAAGCAGGACCTGCACTTTATAAAAAAGAAGACACTTTTCTGTTCAAGAAAAAATATCTGTTTCAGGCTCATGATTTTTTTGAAGAGCATGGTGCGCTGGCCGTTATTATGGCGAGATTTCTGCCGGTTGTAAGAACGTTTACGCCTATTGTTGCAGGAATTGTAAAAATGGATAAAACACGCTTTTTAATCGATAATATTATCGGTGCGTTTCTGTGGTCTTTTTCCCTTATTTTTGCAGGACATTACCTCGACAGGCTGTTTAATGACCAGTTTGGGATCGATCTAAAATCGCATCTTGAAATGATCATCATTATTATCGTACTTATTACCACAGTTCCTATCATCATGAAGTTTTTCTTCGGAAAGAAAAAAGAAGAAGAGCAAATCGAAGAATAAGATCCAAATCATCAATATAAAAAGCAATCTTAACAACAGATTGCTTTTTTTGTCTTATTCAAGTAGAATTATTGCTTTATAAAGTCCAGAATATTTGGATAAATGAGGCTGTCTCTCTTTTTCTTTGAAAATCTTGGGGCATGGCCTGTTTTTTCCATCAAAACAAATCTGTGCTCAATATTTTTACTGGTCAATGCAGAATCGAGTGCCAGGCCCTGGTTAACATTGACTAAAAAATCCCTGTTGCCCTGAAAGTGAAGCGTAGGGACATTTGAAGCCTGATACACCGGGCTTGCTTCTTTAAATGCTTCTGCGTTTGCTGAATTATATTTTTCGCCCACTACCTTTTGAAAAATACGATGTGATCTTTTGAAATATTTAGAATTCCTGTAACGCTGAGAATAGAAGTCGGCAGGACCGCTCAAAGAGATGATTTTCTGAACCTGGTCTTCATTTTTGTATCCATAGAGCAGGGCCAAATGTCCGCCGGCGCTTTCGCCCAGAAGGATTATTTTGTTAATCGCTAAATTCCAGTCTTTACCGGAATTTCCAACATGCTGAACGGCTTTAGAAATGTCTTCCAAAGCAGCCTTGTATGTTGTGGTTTTGTTTACCAGCCGGTAATTGATGCTTGCGGTGGGAAAATTATTGCGGTAAAGGAATTTCTGGACTTTGCGGAGATGGAGTTTACTGCCAAAAATCCAGGCTCCACCGTGAAACATCATGATTAAAGGCGTATCGGGTGTGTATTCGGCAGGCAGAAAAACATCCATCACATTTCTTTTGTTTTCGCCGTATTTTAAATTGTAAATTTTCTTTCCACCATTTTCGTCGTTTTTTATCCTGTAGCGTGTGGAACAGGAATTCAACACCATAATAAGCGAAGCGATAAGGGTAAGCTGAAGAATTACAGATCTTTTCATTGGACAATGAGTGTGAAAATTTCGAGCCATCATGAGTTTCTGAAGGTCTTTCCGTTATGTAACAAATAAAAAAAGAGATTTAAAAAAATCTCTTTTGTATTCAATTGAACAGGTCGCGTACTTTATCAAAAAAAGTTTTTTCTTTTCCGGAGGGTTCTGCTAACATATCCCCGTTTTTTATCTGGTTTTCGAAGAATTCGCGCTGTTCCGCTGATAAATGTTGTGGAGTCCACACGTTGATATGAACAAACATATCGCCTTTGCCGTAACTGTCGATGCTTGGTAATCCTTTGCCGCTCAGTCTCAGGATTTTCCCGGACTGGGTGCCTGTATCTACTTTTATTTTAACTTTTCCGCCCACGGTTGGGATTTCTTTCTGTGTTCCCAAGGCCGCTTCAGCAAAAGAGATGTAAAGTTCCTGGTGCAGATTATCGCCTTCACGCTTAATCGCAGCATCCACTTCTTCTTCCACTACAACCAACAGATCACCAGGATTTCCTCCAAACGGTGCATCGTTACCTTTGCCCCGTACATTCAGCTGAATTCCTTCTCTTGCGCCTGCCGGAATGTTGATGGTGACTTCTTCATCTTCTTTGATCAATCCCTGGGCATTTGCGCCTGCAGGAATTTTATCAGCAATTCTACCAATTCCCTGACAGGTAGAACAGTGCGTCTGCGTCTGCATCTGGCCGAACATGGTGTTCATTACTTTTACCTGAACACCGCTTCCGTTACAGGTAGGGCAGGTTTTGGAAGTAGCGCCCGGCGCCATTTTCATTTTCTTGACCTTAATGGTTTTCTGGGTTCCGTTCACCATTTCCTCAAGATTGAGTTTTATTCTTACGCGAAGGTTGCTGCCACGCTGCTGCTGTCTCTGCGCGCCGCCACCGCCGCCGAAATGTCCGCCGAAGATATCGCCAAACTGGCTGAAGATATCTTCCATATTCATTCCGCCACCGAAACCGCCACCGCCAAAACCGCCACCTCCATTCATTCCGGCATGGCCAAACTGGTCGTAACGTGCTTTTTTATTATCGTCGCTTAAAACTTCGTACGCTTCTGCCGCTTCCTTAAATTTTTCTTCAGCACTTTTATCCCCCGGATTTTTGTCGGGGTGATATTTCAGCGCCATTTTGCGGTACGCTTTTTTTATTTCGTCGGCCGAAGCATTTTTAGCAACTCCCAGTACTTCGTAGTAATCTCTTTTTGACATTTTATAGTATGATTGATAAAGATAAAAAGATAACTGAGTGTTTTCAATTACCTTTTTTTATGAATGTTTTTAGTTTCCTGTAACCACTTTTGCGAAACGAATTACCTTGTCGTGCAGTGTGTATCCGGTTTCGATGACATCTACAATTTTGCCTTTCAGGTCTTCTGAAGGTGCAGGAATCTGTGTAATGGCTTCATGAAAATCTACATCGAAACTGTCACCTGCCTTTACCTCCATGGCTTTCAAACCTTTTTCGGTGAGTTTTCCTTTGAATTTCTGATAAATAAGTTCTACCCCCTGTAAATCTGCTTCGTTGCCGGTTTTTGCGATTTCTTTCAAAGCTCTTTCGAAATCATCCAGGATAGCCAGCATGGAAATCATCATATCCTGATTGGCATACTGGAAGAACTCCATTTTCTCTTTGGTGGTTCTTTTTTTATAGTTTTCGAATTCTGCGAAAAGACGCACGTAACGGTCTCTTTCTTCTGCCAAAAGTTCCTCTGAAGTGGGAGCGGCTGTCACATTCCCGGTAGATTCAGTTTCAGGGTTTTGAATGTTTTCTTCCTGAAGATTTGCATTTTCTTCGTGTATATCTTGATTTTCCGACATAGTATTACATTTTAGTACTCATCAATTCACAAAGATTTTGCCAAATAGGGTTTTAGGACAATTAGTCAGTTTCTTACTTTGTACTGAAGCGGTATGATACCCCTGCAGATAGAAAATAGTGTGGCGATATTTCAGAAATTCCTACCCCGGCAGCGGTATCTACCTGAAAATTGTTACTGATGAGATAAGTGAAGCCCGCATCGAAACGGTGGTCAGCTTTTTCAAATTTATTCAGGTATCCATAAAATTCAGCAAACATGCCCAGCTTTTCATCAAATGAATATGAAGTTGAAACTGTGTAAACTCCTGTAACGTCTGGTGTAACACCATTCCATTCCGCACCTAAGTTGTAGCCGAGATTCAGTTTATCCGATAGTGTGTGCTGAAAAAGTAACCTGAAAGACGGTGCGGTATAAGGAGTTTTAAAATTTTTAGAAGCCAGCCTATTCAATGTCAGTTGCCCCAGAAAAGCGATTGTCGGCATAAATTTTCTTTCCTCCATGAGTTTCGCTTTAAATCCTAACGTTACGGGTGAAATTCCGGAATTTCTCTCGTTGTACACCGTTTCTGAATTAAAATCGGTGCCGACCCTGAGTTCTAAATTTTTATTCACACCATATTTTATCAATAAAGTGGGGTGAGAAGTATTTGTTGATTCAGTATCAGTTTTTTCATAAAAAAATCCGGATTCCAGCTGAAGATTGCTTTTAGGCGTGATTGATGTTGATTCTGTTTGATCGGGTCTGTCGGTCTGGATGGTTTCCTGAGCATATAAAACCTGAGTAACGATCAGAAGCAGTGATGAATATCGTTTTTTCATGATCCAAAAAATGTTTCTACGAGTAAATACAAATTCAATGCAATAATAATGGC
>JAHRWY010000181.1:0-12477 GCA_019104935.1 Kaistella sp. | reverse complement strand
CCCGTGATCCAGCCAATATCCGCCGTACACCAGTAAATATCGTTTTCCCGGTAATTGAATACGTTTTTAAAGGTGTAAGCGGTGTAAACCATATATCCCGCTGTGGTGTGCAGCATACCTTTCGGTTTGCCGGTAGAACCTGAGGTGTAAAGGATAAACAGCGGATCTTCCGCATCCATAATGACTGAAATAAAATCTGCGGGCGCTTTTTCATAAAGCGGTTCAAGCCAAAGGTCGCGTCCTTCCTTCATATTAACTTCGCCGCCGGTTCTTTTCACGACCAGCACTTTTTCTACCGTTGGGCAGTTTTCAACGGCTTCATCAATGATTCCTTTCAGGTCGATGGCTTTGCTGCCGCGGTAACTTCCGTCTGAACAGATGATGAGTTTTGCTTCACAGTCATTCACCCGGGACGACACGGCAGAAGCGGAAAATCCTGCGAAAATCACCGAATGCACGGCGCCTAATCTTGCGCAGGCGAGCATGGTAACTGCCAGTTCAGGAATCATGGGCAAATAAATACACACGCGGTCGCCTTTCTGGATTCCCAGATCGCGCAGCACGTTGGCCATTTTGCAAACCCGGTCGCGCAGGTCGCTGTAAGAGATATTCTGGGCTTCTTCTTTGGGATCGTTGGGCTCCCAGATGATCGCGGTTTTATCGCCTCGGGTATTCAGATGGCGGTCGATACAGTTTTTCGTGATGTTGAGTTTGGCGTTTTTAAACCATTTGATTTTCGCTTCCTGCATGTCATATTCCACCACTTTGCTCCAGCGCTGGTACCAGACAAAGTTTTCATCGGCAATTTTATCCCAGAATTTCTTCGGGTTTTTTATCGATTTCTTATACTGTTTAAAATAATCCGGAAGATCATCAATGAAATAATTTTTCATACTATTCTTAATTTTTTTGTTTTAATTATTTTTTTGAAGCCGGGAACCTGCTGTACGCTCATACTCCTCACGCCGGGCTTTCCCGTGGCCTGTTGCGGGGTAACCGCTGCCATCAGGGCTATGGAGTCGTTAATTTTTTACAGAATCCCGTTTTCTAACTTATATTTTCTCTCTTTTATACATATTCATCATTTCCTGTAATTCTCCTACAATGCTTTCATCATCGATGGTTGAAGGGATTTGGTATTCTTTGCCGTCCAGCATTGTGCGGATGAGTTTCCTCAAAATCTTACCGGAGCGGGTTTTCGGCAGGCGGTTCACGACCATGGCATTTTTCAGACAGGCCACCGCCCCGATTTTTTCGCGTACCAGGGCTACAATATCTTTTTCAAGTTCTTCCTGATTGGCTTTTGAACCTGATTTCAGTACTGCAATCGCAAATGGAACCTGACCTTTAAGGTCATCATCAATTCCTACCACGCAGCATTCGGCCACATCTTTGTGCGCAGCCACCACTTCTTCCATTTCGGCGGTGGAGAGGCGGTGTCCGGCGACATTAATCACATCATCCACACGGCCAGTCACAAAAACATAACCGTCTTCATCTTTAATGGCACCGTCTCCGGAAAAATAATAACCAGGAAATCTGGACAGGTATCCAAATTTAAACCGTTCCGGATCGCCCCAGATTCCCGTTAAAGCGCCGGGCGCCAGCGGAAGTTTAATGACCAGGTATCCTTCATGATGGGCTTCAAGTTCGTACCCTTCTTCACTGAAGATTTTAATATCATAGCCGGGAATCGGCTTTCCGGCAGACGCTCTCTTGATTTTTACGTCTTCCACACCCGGCATCAGTCCCAGCATCGGCCAGCCTGATTCGGTTTGCCACCAATGGTCAATAGCCGGTACACCGACGAATTCTTCGTACCAGTCGAGGGTGGCAACATCGCATCGTTCGCCTGCCAGAAACTGGGTTCTCAGCGACGACAGATCATATTTCTTTATAAATTCGCCTTCAGGATCTTCTTTTTTAATGGCTCTGATGGCCGTAGGCGCTGTAAACATCACCGAAACTTTATGCTCCTGAATTACCCGCCAGAACGTACCTGCATCAGGTGTTCCTATCGGTTTTCCTTCAAAGATTACCGTTGTGTTTCTGTTGATCAGCGGGGCGTAAACCGAAAAACTGTGACCAACCGCCCAACCGATGTCTGAAGCAGCCCAAAAGGTTTCGCCTTCTCTTGCGCCGTAGATATTCTGGATGGCAAACTTCATCGCCACAGCATGTCCGCCGTTGTCGCGTACCACGCCTTTCGGTTTTCCGGTAGTTCCGGAGGTGTACAGGATGTAGAGCGGGTGGGTGGATTCTACTGGGACACAGTCTACAGGTTCGGAAGTGGCGATCAGTTCTTCGAAATCGATTAAATTGGCTTCGGCTCCGAAGTGGATTCTGTTTCCGAGAAGTTTGCGGTCGTAAGCCACGATATGTTCAGGTTGGTGTTCGGAAATAGAAATGGCTTCACGCACAAAAGGCAGATAAGGAATCCGCCGCGAAACTTCCATCCCCGAACTTGCGGTAATAATGGCTTTGGGATTACAGTCGTCGATTCTGATCGCCAGTTCGGTAGGGGCAAAGCCGCCAAAAACCACGGAATGCGTAACGCCCAGCCTTGCGCAGGCCAGCATGGCGAAAACCGACTGTGGAATCATGGGCATGTAAATAATCGCGGTGTCGCCTTTCTGTAAGCCTAAATTCTGCAGTCCTCCTGCAAGTCTGGCTACCTGTTCTCTTACCTCACTGTAGGTATATTTTATGATTCTGGAGGTTACCGGCGAATCGTAAATAATCGCTACCTGATCGCCGAAACCGTCGTTAATGTGTTTATCCAGAGCGAGATAACAGGTGTTTAGTTCGCCGTCTGCATACCAGGTTGGGTAATTTTCGCCGTCATTGGTGAGTATTTTTGTGGGTATTTTGAACCATTCGATGTTTTTGGTCTGTTTTGCCCAAAACGCTTCTTTGTTTTCCACACTTTCGCGGAACATATCCTGTGCTTTCATATTTTTTACTTTTATCTGATTAAATTTTCTACCTGTTCGGTGAGTTTTTTAATGGAGTAGGGTTTTGTTACATACGCATCAGCCCCCAGTTCCAGGCCTCTCTTAATGTCGGTTTCGCCGGTTTTGGCGGAAAGGAAAATCACTTTGATATTGCGGTACGCCTCATTTTTACGGATTTCTGCAAGAGTGGTGTATCCGTCGACATTCGGCATCATGATATCAAGCAGAATAATATCGGGAATCTGGGTTTTGAGGATTTCCAGGACTTCGGAACCGTCTCTGGCGATGAAGACTTCGTAGCCAGCTTTCCGGAAGGCATATTCCAGGGTCATGATGATTTTATGTTCGTCGTCTGCAATTAATATCTTTTTCATGTGGTTTCATTTTTAGTGGGCAAAAAAATCTCAAACGTAACACCGATTTCTTTGTTTTTGGCTTCGATGTTACCGCCATGGGCACTGATGATTCTCTTACATATGGCAAGTCCAAGTCCGCTGCCTAAAGGCTTTCTCAGATTCTGGTTCTTGCTCTGGTAAAATTTCTCGAATACATACTGCAAATCTTCCGTCGGAATTGTTTTACCGGTATTAAAGATTGAGATTTTCAGCATGCCATCTTTTTCCTGAAATTTGGTCTGAATCATTCCCTGTTCGTTGGCGAATTTCAGCGCGTTCCCAAGGATATTCTGAAAAACCTGAATCATTTTCATTTCATCAAATTCAAAAATCTCATGCTGCAGTAAATTGACTTCCGAGTGATGAAGATGTTTCTGCTCAAAGAGCTGCAGCAAAGGCTTTAAAGCTTTATGGTAAGTCTCGGTAATGTTTTTTTCTGCAAGGTTAAGGGGCGTGGTTCCGGCCTCGAGTTTATCCAGAAAAAGAATATCGTTGATGATTTCTGCCAGGCGGTCGCTTTCGGAAATAATGTTGCCGAGGAAATCTTTTTTAATCTCCGCTGGCATTTCGTCATCATCCAGCAGCAGCTCGCTCGTCGCGCGGATGGCTGTGATGGGCGTTCTTAATTCATGGGCGACAGAATCAAGGAAATCGTCTTTCTGTTTGTCTTTTATCACCAAAGTTTCATTCGCGTTCTGCAGTTCTTCCGAAAGTTTTCTCAGTTGCTGCGAATGCTCGGTGAGCTGTTTGTTCATTGAAATGTTTTCTTTCGATTCTTCCAGAATTTTCAACACTTCGGGCAGGGTAATTTTGTCTTCTTTTGTAACGCCTTCAATTAAAATCTTTGCCGATGCGGTACCGATTCTTCCACTGAGCAGGTTCTCTGAAAATTTGATGAACCTGGAATCTGCGCTGTCGTTTTCATCAGAAATATTGTACTTGAGATTGAATATTTTCAGTGCCTGCCTGGTTTTCTTTTCGCCTAGAAATCTGGTCAGGATTTTTGTGATGTCTGATATATTGGCGGTCCCTTTCCAGATATAGGCATTTTCGTGATGCTGTATATAATCGTTGATGTCCACATAAAGTTCAGCAAAATTCCGTTCTCTGTAATTCCCCGCTACGAGCGAGGATATCATCATAAACAGGCCGCCGTTCACCAGCAGACTCCAGAAAAACGCACTGGCCACAGGCGAGAGGTATGCTAATTTAAAAAAGTTGAATACCGCTGAATTCTGATAGGTTGTTTCAAAATAATTCGGCAGGATAAGATTGAAATAACAGATAAGTACGCCCGCAATTATTCCGGTTACTGCGCCGGCATAACTGCCTCTGCGCCAGAATATGGCACCGAAAAAAGCCGGCGCAAGCTGAGCAATAAGCACAAATGCGGTAAGTCCCACGGAAAATAAAGTGGCGCTGCTGATGAGATATTTGTAAAAGACAAAACCCAGGATGATGAGTGAGAAAATACTGAATTTCCGGATGTTTACAATGGTCCGGTTGTTGGCATATTCTGTTTCGGTTTTCAGGCTGTTGAGCCAGCCGTATGGTATGATAATGTTGTTTGAGAGCATTACCGACAGGGAAATACTCGAGATAATGATCATCGATATACACGCGCTCAGGCCGCCCAGAAAAACCATTCCTGCAATCATCATGTTCCCTAATTTCTGCGGAATGAGGATTGAATAGAATTCTGGATTTACATTTTCTCCGAAGAACAGGATTTTGCCGCCCCAGGCAATAGGGAAGACAAAGAAATTCATCAGCAGAAGATAAAGCGGAAAAAGCCAGATGGCAGTTTTCAGGTGTTTTTCGGTTCTGTTTTCTATAATTGTGGTGTGAAACTGCCTTGGAAGAAGAAAAATCGCCGTCATCGAAAGCATGCACATCAGAAACCAGTTGAAGGCGCCCTCCAGTCCGTTGAACGTATTTTTCTGTGTAAAATCGGGTAATTTGGAGGCCTTTTCATAAATGTCATCAAAACCGTTGAAAACGCCGTAAACAACAAAAACTCCGAGAATGATAAAGAAAATCAGTTTCAGGAAACTCTCCACGGCAACAGCGGAAATAATACCGAGTCTTTTCTCGGAAGCATCAACATATTTGGTGCCGTAATAGGCAGAAAACACCGCAATGATCAGCACGACATATGTGGCAGTATCCAGAAAAATATTGTCTGAATTGGCCGTGTGGGTCATCAGGTGAAAGGTGTCGGAGATCGCTTTGATCTGTAAACCAATGTAAGGAATCACCGCCAGCATACACACAATGGCAACGATTGCGCCCAGAGACCTGCTGTTTCCGTACCGTAAAGAGATGAAATCGGCAATGCTGCTTATTTTATGAACGCGTGAGATTCTGATGATTTTCGAATTGATATAAATCCACGCCGGAATAATGATAACCGGACCGATGTAAACCGCCAAGTATTCCAGACCCTGATTGGAGGCGACTCCGATACTACCATAATAGGTCCATGCCGAACAGTACACCGCCAGAGACAGGGAATAAATGTAGGGATTATTGATCCAGAAGTTGCTCTTCTTTTTTTCTGCCCAGCAGGCGATGAAGAACAGCAGCCCCAGATACAGGATCACCAGTAAAAACAGCAGCGGACTACTCATCGAATTTCCAGAATATTAAAAATGATGCGATACTGGATGCCACCCAAATCATAAACAGGTACAGATAAATCATCGGCAGCCCCAAGATTTCCTGTGTGTGATTAAACAGAAGTAAAACCGGCGCATTGAGCATCACAAATAAGGTGATGCTCAAAATAACCAGTTTCTGCTTGTGTCTTTTTTTCATTTGAAAGTTTCTTCTAAAACTTTAAGAAAGGTTTTTTAAACCAGAACTTTAAATTTTGTCGTCCGAATATTCGCCTTTGAAGGAGTACCACCCGAACACTGCCAATCCGCCAACGATGATGGGGACAAGAATCACCAGGATAATCCATCCGAATACATTATCTTCCTGCTTATCCGACATGATTTTCGGGATTCCGAACACACTTAAGCCATAATACGCGACTACAGCAGCCAAAATAAGCCATACAATTCCTAATATTTTTTTTACTGAATCCATTTTTTTGTTTTTTAAAGTTAGAGAAAAATCCGGAAACCGGGGACAACGGTGAGGTAATTTTAAGGTTTCCGGGATTTGTTTTTGTTGGTTTACTGGTGGTCTTCTGCAAGACTTTTATTTTTGGTTTTAAGGTAAAGCGTACCAATCACCAGACATACTGCCGCTACAATGATCGGGTACCAAAGTCCCTCAAGATACCATTCGGCGTGCCCTGCATCTTTGCCCGAAGTCACCAGATAAGTGGCTACTGCCGGCAGCAGACCGCCAAATATTCCGTTACCGATGTGATAGGGCAGTGACATGGAGGTGTAGCGAATGCGGATTGGGAACATTTCCACCAGGAAGGCGGCAATTGGGCCATACACCATCGTCACAAAAACAACCTGCACAAATACCAGAAATATCAGGAGCCACCGCGTATCCGGATTTACCGTAATGCTTTCTTTAATCAGTGGTGCTTCAGCTTTTCCGTTGGTCATCACCGGTCCTGCTGCAGCCCAGTGCACAATACTGTCGCGTTTCAGCAAAGTTCCGTCTGTAAATGTTTTTTCTGTGTGGAAACTGATAAGGCTGTCGCCTGCAATTTTTTCATGGGCTTTGGCGGTTCTTTTTTCCACAAGACCTTTTTCTGCCAGTACTTTGTCTTCAATATTTACAGAGATGTACATGGTTTTGTAAATGGGTCTGTAAGCGATAATGGCGATCAGCATCCCGATCATCATGATGGGTTTTCTGCCGACTTTGTCGGAGAGCCAACCGAACAGAATAAATAGAGGAGTTCCCAGGAACAGCGCCAGAGCCATCATGGAATCCACCTGTGCAGAATCTATATTCATCACCTTTTGCATGAAACTCATGGCGTAAAACTGCCCGGTGTACCAAATTACACCCTGTCCCATTACCGCTCCGAAAAGCGCAAGAAGTACGAACTTGAAATTCAGCTTATTACCGAAGCTTTCTTTCAGAGGATTGGTTGAGGTTTTTCCTTCTCTTTTTGCCTGCGCAAACAAAGGTGATTCCTTCATATTTCTTCGGATGACGTATGAAACACCTACCATCAGAATTGAAATCCAGAACGGAATCCTCCAGCCCCAACTGTCGAATTCTTCAGGAGTAAGCGAGGTTTTGGTTACCAAAATAACAATAAGAGAAATAAACAGACCTGCGGTTGCGGTGGTCTGGATCCAGGAAGTCCAGTATCCACGGCGGTGTGGTTGTGAGTATTCTGCCACATAGGTTGCGGCACCGCCGTATTCTCCGCCAAGCGCAAGTCCCTGCAAAAGTCGCAGGATCAATACCAGAACCGGCGCAGCGTAACCAATGGTTTCAAAACTCGGTACACATCCGATAAGAAAGGTGGAGAAACCCATGATCAGCAGGGTTACCAGGAAAGTGTATTTTCTTCCGATAATGTCTCCAAGTCTGCCGAAGAACAGCGCGCCAAAAGGTCTTACCACAAACCCTGCGGCAAAGGTTGCCAGGGTTGAAAGAAATGCTGCGGTAGGATTATCTGCCGGAAAGAATTTGGTAGCCAAAACTACCGCCAGACTCCCGAAAATATAGAAATCGTACCATTCGATAAGCGTGCCTAAGGACGACGCCATGATGACACCCCAGATCGTTTTATTCTTTTTTTTCTCCGCAACATAAGCGTCATGCTCATGCTGACTTTTAAATTTTTTGCTCATAATTATATTTGGTTTTTTGTTTAAGTAATATTTATATAGATTTTATAATCATTTAATATTTAATCATTTAATTTTTTTATATCAAGTTTAAAATGAATACATGACCCTTACGGTTCCTCTTAAATTTCCAACGTTCTTCAGGTTGTTTTTAGCGAGCGCTTCAGGATTCAGGTCACCCCATTTTGCTGCGGTGTATTCTACTTCCGGGGACACACTGAATTTATTCTGCTTGAAATCTACGCGTGCAGAAGCCCGCCAAACCTCATCAAGAATCCTGCTCCCCGAAACGCCCCGCATGTATAGATTTTTGAACCCAGCATCGGTGCCTGAATTTTTGGTGTAACCAAAGAAAACTCCAGGAGCAATTTTGGGGTGGGCACTCGCAAGGTCAACCCAGAAGGCTGAAGTTTTGGTGGGTTTATATGATTCAATACCGTTCGTGTTTTCGTAGCCTGCAAAACCTCCGATCATCACAAGGTGGTGAAGGTTTCCGCCGGTAATCCCGTAAAGTTTTGCAATGATTTTTTCGTTGGCGTATTTGAAGTAACCGAAAAACATTTCAGAATTTACTTTCTCATCAGAAGCAAGGCCTCCGGATTCAATCACCGGCTGCAGCGACTGGTATTCGGCACCGGCACCTGCGGTGATGCTTTTTGATTTGTATTGAAGCTGCCCGTGAACAGTGGGCATTGAAGAATTGAAGGTCGCGGAATTGGCGGAAGCTCCAGCAGCGTTTGCCGTCTGAAATTCGCGGTCTTTATAAGCAATCACGCTGAAAGAAAGTTCCGGAGTTAATTTCTGGGTCACTTTTACCTGCCCAGCCCAGCCGAAAGGGTTGAACAGGATGCCGGTATTGAAATTCACCACGCCTGGAAAGACGTCAGGAACAAAAGTGGGATACCAGGTCTGGCCAAAAGTTACTGCAGTTTTGGGCCAGGTCAGCGTCGCAGTTGCGTGTCTTAAACGGAGCAGGCCTGTGCTTCCTGTACCAGCCGCGCTTTTGTTGAGTTCGGTATTGCCGAAGAAATCAGCTTCGATGTTTCCTGTGGCTTTAGCTCCCCAAACATCGGGTCCGCGGAATTTAATTCCAACCCTTGAAGTGATGGCCAGAAAATTACTCGCGCCGGTATCATTGATGTCGTTGCCTTTCGCGTCCAGTTTTTCATCTAGAGGGTAAAGGTTGAGCTGGTATTCTCTGGAGTAGGCCGACTGGCGGCTGTCGAAACTGTATTCGGTTCTTACCCAGCCGTAAATGGAAGCGTCCCATTCTTTGGGTTTTTTGGCTTCGGCTTCCAGGGCTTCGATTCTTTTTAAAAGATCGGCGGTGGATACCGTATCCTGAGCGTGTAGCTGCTGCGCGAAGAGTATTGTTGGAAGTATTCCTAACAAAATGGCTGATTTCTTCATAGGATGTTAATTTTTAGTTCTTTTCTTTGACATAACGAAAGTGAAACTAAAAATTTGTTTGAAGAAATTTAATATATATTTATGCTAAGGGTATAGTTGTATTTTAAAAATTGTTTAAAAACGATGGCTGTTCTTTTGGACTGATTTATTTCCTGAAACGTTCCCACTTGATCATCATGTACTTATCGCCAAATTCAGTGATAATAAGGCCGGAGCCTTTTATATTTTCTTCTTTCTGCATGAATTCCAGAAGTTCATTCTGCTTAAAAACCTTATACGTGGTATGAAACTCCGAATGTGGCGGTCTGCTGATGTTGTATTTTTTTATCCAGGAACTTACGGTTACATGGGAGATGCCGAGAATTCTTTCGATCTCCCGGTACGAAAGTCCTTCCAGATACAGCTGCAGGGCTTTTGTAACATAGTAGTCGTCAATCTGTTTTCCCAGTTTTTTCACGGTGAAATAATAATTACAGTCGCGGCACCGGAACCGCTGTCTTTCCTTTATAATTCCGCTTTTTACTACGTTGTGCTGCTGGCATTTGGGACAGGTATCTGGCATAACTATACTTTTTTAGCAAATGTATATTAAATTAGCATTATTACAAAATTTAAATATACGGGTAATATCATTTAATGGGTTTTTGCTAAAATACGTTTTTGGTTTTCAGATTAAATTTATATCTTTGCAGCTAATGAAAAGAACATTTCCATTAGACCATGTATATATTGGCAGCGATGCCGGGAACAACAATATTTATTTCATTTAACGAAGTCATTTTGGCTTCGTTTTTTTTTGATTTTAAACTAAAGAACTATGCTTACAACCAAAGATTTAACTGTAGAAAAGATTAATGCTTTACTGAAAAGTGCTCAGGAATTCGCAGAAGGAAAAACCGTGAAAGCGGTGGATGAAATTTATGTTTCCAACCTGTTTTTTGAAGACAGCACCCGTACAAAAACCAGTTTCGATCTTGCACAGCGCAAACTGGGACTTCATGTGGTTCCGTTTGATGTTACGGCAAGCTCTGTAAATAAGGGCGAATCTTTATATGATACGGTAAAAACCCTCGAAAGTTTGGGAGTAAACCTCACCGTCATCCGTCATAAGCAGGATAAATATTATGAAGAGCTTAAAAATATCGGTATTCCGGTGATCAATGGCGGCGACGGAAGCGGAAACCACCCGTCACAGACGCTTTTGGATTTAATGACCATTCAGCAGGAATTCGGCAAGTTTAAAGGACTTAAAATAGGAATTGTAGGCGACGTGAAACACAGCAGGGTAGCCAACTCAAACGCCGAAGCGCTGCGTAAACTCGGCGCTAAAGTCTATTTCTCCGGTCCCGAAAAATGGTTTGATGAAGGCACCATCATCAACGGAACTTATCTGTCTATCGATGATTTGGTGACCGAAGTGGATGTAGTGATGCTGCTCCGTATACAGCACGAAAGGCACGGCGAGAAAATGAAAATTTCACTCGAAAGCTATCACAGAAAATTCGGGCTTACCAAAGAGCGTGAGAAAGTGATGAAAAAAGGAGCCATCATTATGCATCCCGCACCCATCAACCGCGGTGTGGAAATCGCCGGTGAACTGGTAGAATGCGAGCGTTCCCGAATCTTCCAGCAGATGAAAAACGGAGTGTTTGCCCGAATGGCCATTCTGAAAGATGCGCTGGAATCTAAAGGATTTAAGTTTAAGTAAAACAGCAGATATCACACATCTGGCATCCAACATCGAATAAAAAGAATGAAAAAGAAATTAATATTAGAATCTGGTGAAGTTTTTCACGGAGAAGGTTTCGGAGCCAACCTCGATACCGACGGCGAAGTGGTTTTCAATACCGGAATGACCGGCTATCAGGAACTTATTTCTGATCCGTCCTACTGCGGGCAGATCGTCTGCATGACCTATCCGCTCATCGGAAATTACGGCATCAACCGTGATGATTATGAAAGTATCGAACCCGCCATTAAGGGTTTGATTGTAAAAGAATTGTGCGACTTCCCGTCCAATTTCCGGAACCAGCTCACCCTGGACGAGTTTTTTCAGAAAAAGAAATTATCCGGAATATCAGGAGTTGATACCCGAAAACTTACAAGAGTGTTGCGGAGCAAAGGAGTGGTGAAAGGCAAAATTGTAGACGAGAATGCTGATGAAAATGCAGTGATTGAAACCTTAAAAACTACCGATTTCCCTACCAATCAGGTAGAAATGGTATCCACAAAAACCGCGTATGCCAACCCCGGCAGAGGATTGAATGTTGTTTTGGTTGATTTCGGGTCCAAACTCGGTATTCTGCGCGAACTTACCCAACGCGACTGCGATGTAAAAGTAGTTTCCCAAAACGTAACTGCCGAAGAAATATTGCTGATGAATCCCGACGGCATCATGCTTTCCAACGGTCCCGGAGATCCGGAAGATGTGAAAGGAGCTTCAGAACTCATCAACGGTCTTCTCGGAAAAGTTCCCATTTTCGGAATCTGTCTGGGGCACCAACTGATTGGTTTGGCCTGTGGCGCAAAAACCTTCAAACTGAAATTCGGTCACCGCGGCGGAAATCATCCGGTACTCGATCTTAAGAAAAATAAAGTTGCCATTACCGCTCAGAATCACGGGTATGCAGTGGATCAGGAATCGCTGAAAAACACGGATCTGGAAGAAACACATATTGCGCTTAACGACAGAACCAATGAAGGCCTGAGACATAAAATTCATCCATGTTTCAGCGTACAATATCACCCTGAAGCAAGTCCGGGTCCGGAAGATGCGAATTATCTTTTTGATGAGTTTATTGATTTGATGGAGCAGTTTAAAAGTGTAACAATATAGTAATGTAGCAATGTAACAATATACTGAGCGATGATAAATTTTGAAAATAATCCTCTGATTCGAAAAACAGTTCAATTTTCATTAGACATTATTGGATATTGTGA
>JAHRWY010000215.1:0-4282 GCA_019104935.1 Kaistella sp. | reverse complement strand
TTTCAGAAAGATTTGGGCTATTACGGCTGGATTCAGAATGCGGATTTCCCTCTGTATACGAAGAAAGTCCTGACGGGAATTCAGTTGAGATCCAAGTTCTAGATTTAACGTAATTTTTTTTAAATCAATGGTCAATAAAATCGGTCTTTTATTTTTTTTGATCCCCTTCCTTTCATTTTCGCAAATCAAACCTAAAATAGTTTATACTGATTTACAAAGGATGAATCTGAAAGGGAATGTAAAAGAAGTGTTTGAAACTGATTTGAAAATAGAAAATAACCAGATTACAGAATCTAAAAAAACGCAATTTTATCAATTTTTCCTAAACGGAAGATTAAAGAGTAAGGAGAACTTTTTGGTTGAAACCGTAACCTCTTTCAATTATGACCAAAAAGGTAGAATAACCTCTGAAAGAACTAATCATAAATCGGAAAAAAAATATAATTATCCAAAAGATTCTGTTGCAATTACTTTAAACAAAAGCGGAGATTATAATTCAGTTACAAAGAGTGTATTTAAAGAAAGTAACGAAATAGAGATTTATAAAACATTAGATTTTACAGAATTTAAAGAGATTTACACTTACGACTCCAAAGACAGAATTATCAAATCTTTGGGCTTGCACTATTATCCAGATAAAGTTGATACAATTGAAATATCATCAACCTATCGTAGAAAATGCTTAAATCCAGTATCACAGGCGTTTGACAAGCCCTTTTTAAAAAACGTTCTGAATAAAAAATGCGACATTATTCTTCACCAAGCCATTAACAAAGATGGAACGATAATCAGAGAATACGTCTACACCTACATTTATGATAAAAAGAAAAATTGGATAGAACGAAGGACATTTTTGGAAGGCCAACATGTAAAATCCACAAAGAGAGAAATTAAATATTATTAACTGAATATTGTGTAAAATAAGTAATCATGAAAATCATCTGCATCGGCCGCAATTATGCCGAACACGCCAAAGAACTCGGAAATGAAATCCCTGAAAATCCTGTAATCTTCATGAAGCCCGACACGGCAATTCTAAAGAAAGGTTCGGATTTTTATATTCCCGAATTTTCTGATGATGTTCATTACGAACTGGAAGTCGTGCTGAAAATCTCGAAAGGCGGAAAATACATTCAGGCAGAAAAAGCCTCAAATTACTTTGAGGAAATCGGTTTGGGAATTGATTTTACGGCAAGAGATCTGCAAAGCCAGCTGAAAGCAAAAGGACTTCCCTGGGAACTTGCCAAAGGTTTCGACGGGAGCGCTGTAGTTTCAGAATTCTATAAAAAGAGCAGTTTCGATATGAAGAACCTGAATTTTTCTTTACTTAAAAACAAAGATAAGGTTCAGGACGGCAACATTTCAATGATGATTTTCTCTCCGGAAAAAATTATCGCTTTCGTATCACAATATTTCACTCTAAAAACCGGAGATCTTATTTTTACCGGTACGCCTAAAGGTGTGGGCAAAGTTGCGGAAAACGATATTCTGCAGGCTTTCCTTGAAAATGAAAAAGTGCTGGATCTGAGAATTCAGTAAATTACTTGACCGTTTGCAGAAACTTTTGTAACTTTAAGGAACAAAAATTAAAATCATGATTAACATCGTATTACCTGTAGATTTTTCAGACGCAACCGACAGACTTATTGATGGTGCCGTAAAATTCGCTAAAGAAACAAAAGGAAAAATCTGTCTTATTCATGTAGCGCCGGCGGATATTGGTTTCGCTATAGGCGACATGGGCTTCCAGTATTTCCCTGAGGTGGAGCAAAATGAAATTAAAGATGAGTTGTTGCGGCTGAATGTAATTGAACAGCGCATTATCGCGCAGGATGTGGATTGCGAACATCTTTTGAAACAGGGTGTGGCCGGAGATATTATTCTGGAATATGCCAAATCAAAAAACGCTGATTACATTGTGATGGGTTCGCACGGAAGAAGCGGAATTTATGATGTATTTGTGGGCAGTTTAACCAAGGAACTTACAAGACGCTCGACGATTCCAGTGCTTGTAATTCCGATGCATTAATGATTAAAAGTAACTAAATTATAAATCCCGAAATTATAAAATTTCGGGATTTTATTATGAAGATAAGTATCAATTATTTTAGTCTTTTTTGTTGATCTTTGGATCGTAATAAGGATGATGACCTTCAGTCGGTGAAAAATATTCTTTGTCTTTGTCGCCACCTAAAGTTACCAGCAGCACATAGCACCAATAGGTGAATAAAGCTGTTGCAACCAGAAACAGAATCCAGTTAAGAACATTACCTGCTGCATCAAACAAACCGAAAGACCACTTGAATACATCGCTTAAGAAGAGAAAGAAAGACGTCATTATTTTCCTTTTTTAAATTAACTTTGCACAAAATTAATAAAAATGTTTCGATTACTTTCAAAAGAAAGCAATATTTTTTCAATACCAGTTTACATCGGCGTACTACTTTTAATTGTAATCGGCTTCAACTTTCTCGACCTCAATACTTTAGATTTTTTTTCCGCGGTAATTACGTTTGCAGGCGTAGCCATGGGCTATTTCTGTTTTAACACGATTGCCCTGAATTACCAGACGCATTTGCCGTTATTTTTATATACCGCATTTATTTTTGCACTATATCCCGGTGATCTCGATATAGGAATCGCGGTTTCTCTTTTTACCAATTCTATCATCCTGATTCTGCTGACTAATGTGGACATGAGCGTCCGCAAAAATTCTTATCCCCTCGTAGGGGCAATATTGGCGCTGAATTTCATTTTTCTGCCGACCACCTGGCCGATGTCGATCTTTCTGATTTTGCATATTATAGGAACTTCAGACCGTATTGGTTTGCATATTTTCAGGCTTTTTTATGGCATTTTTCTGGTGGGAATCTCTTATCTTGGGATTGCCTATTTTCTGGGAATGAATTCCTGGAATCCGGCTTATTTTCCGTTTGGAGATTTCAAACCTTCCGAAAATATCGAAGGTTTGCTTTGGCTACTTCCTGTAGTTTTGATGTTGCTTCATGCGGTGATGGATCATTTCAGGAACTTTAACAAGAAAAGCCCGACAAGCAAATTCAAATATACATTTCTGCTGATTTTTTCGCTGGCGCAGCTGATTACAATTGTGCTGTATATGGGGAAACATTACGAATACCTGCTCTTGCTTGCTTTTCCGGCATCCATTATTCTAAGCAGAATGCTGAAATTTTTACCCAAATACTGGATGCAGGAAACCGGATTGTGGCTGATTATTTTCAGTCTCATCCTTTTCAAACTCCAGGGTTATTATAACCTTAATATTTAATTACGATGATTCAAATTGACGATAAATTAATTTCTGAAGATATTTTTTCTGAAGAATTTGTGTGTAATCTCAGCAAATGCAAAGGCGCATGCTGTGTTGCAGGCGATGTAGGCGCTCCTCTGGAGAAATACGAAACCGAGATCCTCGACAGGATTTTTCCGCAGGTTAAACCGTATTTAAGGCCTGAAGGAATTAAAGCGCTGGAAGAACAGGGAACATGGACCATTGATCCGAACGACGGCGATTATGTAACACCGATGGTAAACGGCGAAGAATGCGCGTATGTAATTTTTGATGATAAAGGCGTTACCAAATGCGGTATCGAAAAAGCTTATGAAGATGGAGCAGTTGACTGGCAGAAACCCATTTCGTGCCACCTTTACCCGATCCGTGTGACCGAATATTCTACTTTTACGGCCATGAACTACCACGAATGGGAAATCTGCAACGATGCCTGCATTCTGGGAAAAGAGCTGAAAGTACCGGTGTACAAATTCCTGAAGACACCACTGATCCGAAAATACGGCGAAGAATTTTACGAAACGCTTTGCGATGCGGCCGAAGAATGGAACCGTGAGTTCAATTCATAGAAAAATTATATCTTTAAATAAAAAATGTCGGAGCATTTTGAACTTTTAGATGTTTATAAAGCCATTATTTCGATCGTTGCCGGCCTGATTCTGGGTTTCGAAAGGGAAATGAAAGACAAATCCGCGGGCTTGAAAACCATCACCGTCATTTGTCTGGGTTCTACCCTTTTCTCGATTATTTCCTATAAACTTGCCGGCGATGGCGACCCCACCAGAATCGCCTCTTATATTGTGAGCGGAATTGGTTTTTTAGGTGCCGGCGTCATTTTTAAAGAAGGCTTCACGATCTACGGACTCACTACCGCCGGTGTGATCTGGATTGCCGCTGCGATTGGAATGTCGATAGGCTTTGGTGAGGTTTATATTGCATTTACTTTTCTTATTTCAGCCATTATTATCATTA
>JAHRWY010000150.1:0-6216 GCA_019104935.1 Kaistella sp. | reverse complement strand
TGGAAGATGAAAGTAAGATGGGCGGTGAATTCTATTCCCAGCGGTCCGCAGATTTTAGCGAAATATTTAAAAGAACATAAAATTAATACTAATGATGAATCAGCTTTTTGACGATCCGTTTTTCAATATTACAGTACTTGTGGGCGGGATTTTTGTAGTCGCAGGATTTTTCATGTTGAAATTTCCACCGAAAAAAATTAATTTCCTTTACGGCTATAGAACCAGCTCGTCGATGAAAAATCAGGAAAGGTGGGATTTCGCGCAGAACTATGCAGCCAAGGAAATGATGATAATGGGATTGGTTTTGGCAGCCAGCGGTGTGCTGGGTTTTATCACAGATTTCGGAAGTTCCGTAAAACTTTGGGCTGGATTGGCAATGCTTGGTTTGGCTGTGGTAATTTTAAAGGTGAGAGTTGAAAAGGCGATTAAGAAACGTTTTTCCGTGTAATAAACTTTTTACATCATCTTAAAATAATTCCACGCCGCGACAAAAACGCCGGCTGTTTCCGTTCGCAGTCTTTGACTTCCCAGCGAAACCGCTTTAATTCCGCGTTCTGCCAAAAGTTGGATTTCTTTATCCGAGAAATCACCTTCAGGACCAATTAAAAAGGTGATGTTTTTCTGAGGATTGATTTCTTTTAAATCAATTCGTTCCAGATTTTCATTACAGTGTGCAACAAATGTCGTTTCCGGATCAAGCTTTTTTATGAAATCTGAGAATCTCACCAAATCATTAACCACCGGGAAATGAAATCTCAGACTTTGTTTCGACGCAGCGATACTCTGCTTTCTGAGTTTATCGATATTTAGATTTTTTCGTTCCGTTTTTTCGGTATGAATCAAACTCACTTCGGAAACCGCCATTTCAGTAGCTTTCTCCAAAAAAAACTCGATTCTGTCGATGTTTTTGGTAGGCGCAATTGCGATATGAAGTTTTGGTGAAAAATCCGGAATATTTTCTTTGATTTCATCGATGTTTAAAGAAGCTTTTTTGCCTTCAAAAACCAATTTTCCGTTGGCAAGATTTCCTTTTCCGTCGGTTACGGAAATTTCTTCGCCATCGCGCATTCTCAGGACTTTTACGATATGTTGCTGTTCTTCTTCATTGATGTGAACGGCAGGGAAAATTTCACCAAAAAATAACTTCATTTCACTCGGATTTTTGTTTAAAACCTTCTTCAATATCATATCTTGCAGTAGCAGAAACCGAAAGGTCAGCAAATTCACCCCGGTCGAATTTCAGTTTGGCAACCATAGCGATCATTGCGGCGTTATCTGTGGTGTATTCGAATTTTGGGATGTAAATATTCCATCCCAGTTTTTCGGCGTTTTGCTGCATTGCTTCCCGAAGTCCGGAATTTGCTGAAACGCCACCTGCGATTGCCACTTCGTTGATATTTAATTCTTTTGAAGCTTTTTCAAGTTTATCCATTAAAATTTCAACAATAGATTTCTGTACAGAAGCGCAAAGATCGGCAAGATTTTCTTTAATAAAATCCGGATTTTTTTTCACTTCTTTCTGAATAAAATAAAGTACAGACGTTTTTATACCGCTGAAAGAATAATCGTATTGCTCAAGTTTCGGTTTATTAAATTTAAATGAATTTTTATCACCTGTTTTTGCAAGCCGGTCTACTATCGGTCCTGCGGGATAGTCAAGGTCGAAAATCTTTCCGATCTTATCGAATGCTTCTCCTGCAGCATCATCAATTGTTTTTCCGATAATTTCCATATCGAAATAGTCTTTCACGAGCACAATCATGGTGTGGCCACCGGAGACGGTGAGGCACAGAAAAGGAAATTTCGGGGGCATAATATTTGCATCGTCGATGAAGTGCGCTAGGATGTGTGCCTGAAGGTGATTAACTTCAATCAAAGGGACATTTAAGCTCATCGCAAGTGATTTGGCGAAAGATGTACCTACGAGCAACGAGCCGAGAAGTCCGGGGCCGCGCGTAAATCCGACGGCAGAAATATCTTTTTGTTGTATATTTGCTTTGGACAGTGATTTTTCAACCACGGGAATAATGTTTTGCTGGTGCGCACGTGAAGCCAGTTCCGGAACCACACCGCCATAGTCGTTGTGAATTTCCTGATTAGCTGCAATGTTTGAAAGGATTTTATTCCCCTGAATAATTGCTGCTGAAGTATCGTCGCAGGACGATTCTATCCCTAAAATTATTGAGTCGCTCATAACAATGGCAAATTTAGAGAATAATAACGATAACGAAAACAAAAAATCTGTAGCCCAGAACATTGGCGATTCTGTGCAGAAAGGTGTGGAAAACGTTCAGGAAACTGTAAAAGAAACCGTAAAAGGTGCTGCAGAACTGGCTTCCGACGCGATTACAAATCCTGTAGAAACTGCCGGCGAATTTGTGGATCAGGCTGCCAAAGATGTTACCAGCTATAAGTGGTGGGCAAAACTTTTACTTATTTTATTCTGGTCCGGGCTTTTTCTTGTTGCTTCATTTTTTATTATTGTAAGTCTTCCGGCTACAAAAAACTGGGCCGCGCAGAAATTTATTGCAAAGCTCAATACCGATATGAACTCGCAGATGTCTTTCAAAAGTGTTGATATTAATTTTTTCGGAGATGTTCATATTCATGAAGTTGCGATTAAAGATTATAAAAACTTCCCCTTTCTGAAAGCCAAGGAACTTTACGCAGACTCTAATTGGTTTGCAATCATCAGTGATTCACGGAATCTGCAGTTTCAATCACTGTCTTTGGAAAAAATGGATTTAAAGGTCATTACCTATAAAGGCGACAGTATTTCGAATTTCATCCGATTTGTGGATCTCTTCAATACCCCGGCACCTACGGTTAAAAAAGAGCCATTTCAGTTAAAATCCAGAATTTTTATTACTGATTCCAAAATATCTATTGTAAATCAGAACAGTGAAGGTGAAGCCGGTAAATGGCTTACTGCGCAGAATGTAAATCTTGTGGTACCAGAACTTCGTGTAAACGGATCTGATGTTTTTGCGCAGATTAATAACATGCGTTTTACCACCGAAAGATGGGGTAAAAAACATTTTGTCGATACATTTTCTGCGGATTTTGGATTGACAAAAGAAGCGCTTACGCTGAAGGACTTAACCCTAAATACAGATCATTCACTCCTTCAGGGCGATTTGATTTTAAATCTGAATAACGGTTCCTGGGCTGATTTTACGAATAAAGTGAAATGGGATATGACCTTGCAGCCCGGAAGCCAGATCAGCGGTTACGATATCAGCTATTTTGTCACCAATTGGGATAATTATAAACCGATTAATATTTCTGGTGATATGACCGGCCCACTGAACGATTTTTATCTCGATAATTTTTTGGTTAGAAATCCGCAGGTTAACATTAGAACGGCTAAAATGAAGGTTGAAAATATTCTGAATGGTAACTTCCAGATTGAGACGAACTCACTCTCAACCGATTTTACTTATAAAGAACTGAAAGCGATGATGCCAACCTTCATTTCATCAAAAATGAAAAATTTTGCTGATGATTTCGGAAGGTTAAAATACAATGGCGCTGTAAGCGTAAATCCTAAGCAGGTTTATGTGCCCAACGCAAATTTAATTACCGGGATTGGCCAGGCAAAAATAAATAATTTCTACCTCGAAGATTACAGTTCTAATCTCCCGAAATACCGTGGTTATGCAGAATTAAACGATTTGAATACTTCGGTGATTACCAAAATGAATCAGGTGGGTTTAATTTCCGGTAAGTTTAATATCCAGGGGCAGAGTTTTGATGTAAATACCATGAAACTTCGAACCCGTTCACAGATTTCGAAAATTGAAATCATGAACAGGGAAATTAATAACGTTTATCTTGATGGTTTGCTGGATCACAAAACCTATAACGGAATTGTAAATGTAAATGATGAACAGGCGCGAGCAAATGTAAAAGGATTAGTAGATTTCCGCACCAGCCGTTTGCTTGCAGATGTTGTTGCGGATGTGAAGTATCTGAATATCAACTACTTTACCGGCGGAAAAGGCACGCAGATTGTGAGTGGATTGGTTGACGGTAAAATTGCGATGACCAATATCAACGACTTGAATCTTGATGCTGATTTGCGGAACGTAAGTTTTACCAATACCGCACATAAGTACCTGATTCCCAATGCTAAAGTAAGAGCTTATTTTGAAAACGGAAACCGTATTGTTTCTGTTGACGCGCCGGGAGCTGTAAATGGCAGAATTGCCGGAAAATTCAATCTTGGTGATTTAGCCGGGATGGTTCAGAATGGGCTCGGTAAGATATTAGTCGGGCCACCGCCACGAAAATTATACAGAGGACAGCACTTTACGATGGACTTTGATGTGAAACAGGGATTGGTAAGTTATTTTGAGCCCAATCTGCAGATTCCAAAAGGTGCGACTGTTAGTGGTGCCTACGATGGTAACAGTAATAATCTGGTCTTAAATGTTGATGCAGCTTCGCTAAAATATTTGATGACCAAAAAAGAAGAAATCACCGATGCCGACAAAGCCTTAGCCGCTGCAAATCCTGCATATAAAATTACAGAACGCGATAAAATTACCCGCGACAGTGCGATGGTCGACAGTTTAATCGTTCGGATTAATACAGCAAATCTTGATGAACAGATTTTCGCGAAGGTAAATAGAGTAGAATACAACACCAATATTCTGAAAGACATCACTTTAAGCGGACGTAACGAAAATAACAGTATTCTGCATATTGCAGCTAATTTCAAACACGGCACTCCAGAAGACGAAATTAAAGAAACACTTAAGGAATATGCGGTAAATCTCAACCAAACTACAGATCGGGCGGGAGATTATGTTTTCCGTTTCGAGCCTACTACCGTGAAATTTAATGATGTCGCATGGAGTGTGGACACGAGTCCGGAATTAAATCATTCGATTACATACAGAAAAAAAGCCGGTGATTTCTACATTCAGCGTTTGAGGCTCTATTCCGATAACAGCGAACTTTTCCTGAATCAGGCTGTCTTCAAATCAGCCAAGGAATTTTCAGCAGATGGAGAAATTAAAAACCTGGATATTGCCAAAGTTTTTGCACTTACCAATAGCGACAACAGTATGGATGTACAGGGAATTGCTAACGGAACCTTCGATATTACCATGGATAAAAATAATCTTGAACCACTTATTGATTTGAATATTACTGATATTCTGATGAATGGAAAAGATATGGGTAATGTAGTTGTATCCGCTAAAAAAAGCAGTGTACCGAATGTTTTCGATGTTGAAGCCAAGGTGGTTTCCGCAGGTATTATTGGTGACAATAACCTTCACCTTACCGGGACCATTAACAACAATACTTCTTCACCAACGCTTGATTTAACGGCTGATATGAATGATTTTGATATCGCTTTTGCCCAGGAATTCGTAAAAGGTGTTTTCGGAAATCTAAGAGGAAAAGCTTCCGGAGATCTTAAAATATCCGGTAAACTTAGTGATGTTGATTACAGTGGCGATATCGCGATGAAAGACATGGGGCTGAAACTCAACTTCACGGGTGTTGATTATTCGTTCGAGGATACTGTAATTTCACTTTCCAAAGGTTTGGCGATTCTGAATGACATTGGCGTAAAAGACGGAAGATCGAACTCCCGCGGATCAATTTCCGGTGCGATTCAGTTTGAAACTTTATCTTCAATGGGCGTCAACTTAGTGATGAGGGCTGATAATTTAATGCTGCTCAACACCACGCAGAAAGATTATGACCTTTTCTGGGGACGGATTTACGGTACCGGAACTTTATACGTGGACGGACCGGTTTCGGCTTTAAATATTTCCACGCCGGAAATGCGGGCTTTAAACAACAGTGTCTTCACCTTTAATTCTAATTCAACTTCTAATGTTGAAGAATTCAAGATGCTGAGATTCCTGAAAAGAGACGAAGCGGGAATTGTTTCCGTAGAAGAAAAGAAAAGATCCAGCGCCAACATGAATATCGATTTTACGATTGCGGTCGATAAGGGAACTACCGTAAACGTTATGGTGGGCGATGATATTGGTGATATAACCGTACGTGGAAATTCAGAGAAACTCCGATTCCAAATGTCCAGAACCGGAGCAATTTCAATGAACGGAAATTATTTCGTCGATAACGGAACCTTTGTTTCCAAAGCGATTCTTAACCGCACGTTCCAGATTTCCAAAGGAAGCAGCATCCGTTGGGATGGTGATGCAATGGCGCCGCAACTCGATATTAATGCAA
>JAHRWY010000130.1:0-4874 GCA_019104935.1 Kaistella sp. | reverse complement strand
GCCCAGCGTTGCAGCAAATTTAGAAACCATTCCGACCGCTGATTTAAAACCGTTGATTTCCTTTGAAACCATCGACGGGTTTTTGGCCATGGGAGATTTTTTCATGGACCGTTTTAAAAACACCCTCAATAGAATTGATGCTGATAAAGCGTTACGCAGGTACATTATTGCCTCAGAAATTTACAATCAGTTATACCTCGGAGAGCGGTACAACGAACGCCTGTTTTCAGTAAACAACGAGATAAATGAGCGTTTACTTTCAGGCTCGGTACTGACAAAAAATACCGGCTTAACTGCTGTGATTAATACCATAGAAAATAATGCCTCTAAACTTATCTGGTCAAAATTTGTGTTTAACAATAAGAGAATGAAGTTCAAAATTCCGGAATCTCAATTAAACCGCGAAGAACAGTTAAAAACAGAGCTTAACTTTTATCAGCGTAAAATAGCTGAAAGCGGCCTGGAGCATAAAGAAAAAGTAATCCTCTGGAAGCATAAAGTATACGATTTAAAAAATGAGTTGGTAAAAATTGAAGAAATAATCCGGAAGCAAAATCCGGTTTATTATCAGTTTAACATGAAGGAATTTGATGTGAAATCGCTTCAGCAGACGCTAAAAGAAAAAGAGGCAATATTAAAATACACCCTGACCAATAAAAACGGCTATGTTTTTTTGATTACTAAAAATAACGTTTCACTGGTCAGTTTGGGAGATAAGAACGAGATTCTCACTCAGTTAAATAAAAGTCTGTGGGCTTTAAAAAACAGAGAGGCAGATTACCGCCATCACTTTATAAAATTAAAGGACCACCTGTTTCGCCACAGCCAAAGCTTAAACTACCACAAATTAACAGTGATACCGGATGGACCATTGCATTATCTGCCGTTTGAAGTCCTTTTGATGGATGCTGAAATGCCTTTAATCAGTTATGCTGCTTCGTTAATGTTGTATCAGGAACAGCGAAATATTAACCCTTCCTCTAATAAGGTGAATGTGGGTGCATTCTCCGCCTACAACACGGTTTCAAAGCTGCCAAATGCCGAGACTGAAGCCGCTTCCATTTTAAAATTTTTCAGCGGAAGATCATTTGTCAACGCCAGCAAAAAAGATTTTCTTCATCAGGCTAATTCATTTAATGTCCTGCATTTGGCCATGCATTCCACCATTAACGAAGAGAATCCTGAATTTTCCTCCTTAAATTTTTATGGGAATAAAAATGCCCACTTATTGCTGTCTGAGCTTTACAACGAAAACCTGACGGCTGATTTGGCGGTCTTGAGTGCCTGTGATACCGGAAACGGGTTTTACGAAAACGGAGAAGGAGTCATCAGCATGTCCAGAGCTTTTAATTATGCCGGAATCCCAAGCACAGTGATGAGCCTGTGGAAAGTGGATGACGAAGCCACCTCAAAAATCATGAACTATTTTTACGCCCGGCTAAGCAAAGGAGAAGCAAAAGACGAAGCACTTAAAAACGCAAAACTGGATTATTTGCAGAACACGGAGGATGCGTTGTTGAAACATCCTTATTATTGGTCTGGCTTTGTATTATCCGGAAACAGTGATCCGTTGGTGAAAAATGATTACGGACTTCATTTAATTCTGTCGCTTACATTGGTGCTGCTGGCGTTTCTTCTGTATCACAGAAATAAACTAATTCAGTTCTTTAAGTAGTTTTTCTGCTTCCTTTTTTTTGAAATCCTCTTTATTCTTTAATAAAATCTCAAGTTCTTTCACCGCCTCCGTTTGTCGGTTTGTTTTAAGATAGGCCAAAGCCTTGTACCAATGCGCTCGTGAAGCTAAATTACTTGAGGAAGTTTCAACAATCTCTAAAACTTCCAGGGCTTCGGCCGGTTGATCGGTGGCCAGCAAAACATTGGCTTTGTAATAAAGAACAGTACGGTCTTTAGTTTCAGTATAATACTGATCAAACAATGTGAGTGCTGTTGCATAGTTCCTGTCTTCATAAGCAATGAAAGCCTCTGTAAGCTTATCTTCTTCGGATGATGAACGGGTAATGGGAAAACTTACATTTTTTGAAGGTTCAAAATAAGCGGCATACAACTCCGTGTTGCTCATGCGTTTCACAGAAATGGTCGTAGCCAGCCACCCAAGCGCAAGAATGAGTACCGCGGCCACCGCAATTTTATAATACAGTTTGCGGTTAATGGTTAAACGCTTTTTTTTCGGTTCCAATTCCTCCTCAAAGGAAGCCATCAACTTTTTGAACTGTAAATCATCCTCAGCCTTGCAAACCTGCTTTAAATTTTCCTGAAATTCAACCTCATCCCTAAACTCAGGATCATTTTTTATTAATTCTTCAAAAAGTTTGGCTTCATCTTCATTGAGTGTATTAGAAAAGTATTTTTCTGTTAATTGCGCTTTCATGCTAATTGATGTTCCGTTGTTTGATGAGTTCTTTTAAATTTTTTAAACACCTTGATTTCTGACTTCTAACCACCGCTTCGCTTTCGTATTTTCTAAGGCATGCTATTTCTTCGTTAGTTAGTCCCCGGTAAAAAGCTAATGTTAACACGTCTCTGCATTTTTCTCCCAAATGATTGAAGAAATGGCGCAAAACCTTCTGCTGATCGGTTAGTTCGGTCTCATATAAATCAAATGGTTCCATGTTCTGAATTTCGCTTTCTTCCGAAAAGCTGTACTTCAGGTTATTCTGCTTTAGTTTTTTGAAGATTAAATTCTTCGAAATTCCAAAGAGATAGGTTTTCATGGTGCTTTGTACGTCATTTAATTTGCCCGCAAGCGCATGGCTTCTCAATATGATAAATGCATCCTGAAATATATCATCGAGGTCTGAAGTTTCCAGCGGATATTTTCGTGCAAAAATTATAAACGAAGTTTTGTATGAATGATAAAGTTCCTTCAACACTAATTCATTATTCAATTTAAAAGCCTTTATAAATTCTTTTTCCATTTTTCTAGAACCATGTTAACATCTGAACTTACTGAAGCACTAATGTATATAAAAACAACACATTATGAAAACATTAAGTAAAACTCCATTATTTACCGCAGTCTTTCTGCTTTTCCTGGGAAACCTCATTAATGCTCAGTTTTTGGATAAATTGAAAAAGACTGTCGCGGATAAAGTTGAACGCACAATAATTAACAAAACTGCAGAAAAAGCTGCTCAAAAAACTGATAATACGTTAGATAAAGTATTTGACACTAATTTAAACAAAAACAAACAAACGCAAAAAGTCAACCCGGCAAATGTGCCCTCATCTTTTGATTTTGAGTATCAGTACCGTTTAACGTTCACCACTGCGACCAGTAAGACCAAACTGAACATGGACTATTTCTTAAAACCCAAAGCAACTTATATGGGAGTGAAAATGGAACAGGTGAAGGGTCAGGAAGTATTTATGGTGATGGACGGACAGACCAACATTAATTATATGTTCATAAAGGCTGGCGAAAACAAAATGGCAACCGCCTCAAGTATAAATGGCGACGAAATCGCAGGCGATACCCAGGACAGTAATTATGAGGGTTACACTTTTACAGATTTGCCCAACAGGACCTTTCTGGGTTACAACTGTAAAGGAAAAAAAATGGAAAACAGCGAGTATGTATTTGTCCTCTATTTCACCGATGAAGCTCCTGTTTCCTTTAACGATGTTTTTAAAATGGACACAGACAGAATTCCCGCCGCGGTTAAAAAGCAGTTTTCAGGTGGAGAAAAATCCACCATGATGTATATGGAAATGACCGACAAACTGAACAAAGGGAAAAAAGACAGATCAGGCACGATGGAATGTACCTTACTGCAACCCCAAAAATTTACATTCAGCACTGCCGGTTACCGGTTCATGTAACGGTGGGATTCTGACTTTCATTTACACATAAATATGAGAAATGTTAAACATAGTTAAATGAAAACTGTACTCACCATCATATTCATTTTCGTGATACATGCTGCCCAAGCACAAAAGCTTGTGGGTAAGATCGAAAACCACCACAAAGGAGAGATGGATATTGTACTCACCATGTTTGGATTTGATAAACCGGTGAAAATAGGGAAGTTAAATACTTCCGGCAATTTTGAAATAGACTTAAGTAAGAACCCCGCAGAAAATCTGTCCAACGAAGATGCTGCTGTTTTTATTTCCAATTTAAGTTATGGCTTTCAGTACGGCTGCGGCAATCCCGCGGACTTTCCTGAGGGTAACGCAAAAATCGCTGCCGATGCAGGATTTATTGCACTTTGGCAGAACAATACCTGGGCGGGTTCACTTTTTCCGGTATCGGATGAGAAGCTGATGCCCTGGATGGATGACAGTGGCTATAATGATGCGGTACCCGGGTCATTCTATAAAGTTTTATTGCTGACGCAGCCCGTGGAACTTAAAACGAAGTGCACCAACTTTGATTTTTACGACGGTAGAGATATTGAAATAGCTGTGGAATACGACCTATGGTTGATGAAGGGATTAAACCTGGTGCAATACCAACTGCAAAGTGTCTACAAAACCAACCCGGATATTCGGGCAGCATTTCCAACAAAACTAAAAATTACAGCGGCGGACAATACCTCCGGCATCATTTGGAAGGCAAAATATTTTTATTAATTAAAAAACGAAACCATGAAAACAACAATCACAATTCTTTTAATGAGCAGTTTGTTTTGCTTAATGGGCTGCAAAAATGAATCGGCAACAAAAAATCACTCTGACGGCAGCAAAGCCATAGAAGGCCTTATTAAAACAAATTTAAATGTACAGGATAACGTAAAACAAGGGTTGTCTGAAGGCAATGATGGCGAAACGATTGCTGATTGGTTTCCTGAAAAGTTACTGGATTACCATTTGGATCAAAGTAAAAAAGATATTGGTCAGGACGAAGAAAGCCG
>JAHRWY010000011.1:0-4592 GCA_019104935.1 Kaistella sp. | reverse complement strand
AATCTGAAACCAATTTTGCAAGCTTTGGATTTACTTTAAAATCCAACGCCAAAGTATATCCTTCAAGAGGGAAAGAATTGTAAGCCGAAGGATTTTCTTTGCCGAAAAGTTTCAGGACAGCGAGGAAAGATCCGTTTCCGCTTTTGGCAATGGTTTCAAGGATTTTTTTCATGCCCGCTTTTCCTTTCTCCTTCGGAATTACCATTTGGTACTGGATAAACCCTTTCTTTCCGTAGATTTTATTCCAGTCATTCACCACATCCAAAGGATAAAAAAAGGTTTCGTAATCCACAAAATTCTTCAACTCTTTTTTTTGTTGCTTACTGTAATACAGATAGTTGAATAACTTTACACTCCATTTATTAAGCATAAAATCAGGAAAATAGAAAGGCACTTTTGGAATGAATTTCTGTTTTAGCCTCAGTGGATTCTGCTGAAATTTCTTAGGAAGTTCATGTTTAAAAGCATGTTCGCCACGCATCATGATACTTCTGCCGATATTTTTTCCGGTTTGCAGGCAATCAATCCACGCAACATTATACGTCCAGGACTCGCTTTCATCAAAAAGTTTAAAAATTTCATCGAGATTTTCTGCCTTGATGGATTCCTGGCGGATATAGGCAGTCTCAATATTCTTTAATTTGAATTTTGCAGAGAGAATAATTCCGGTAAGTCCCATTCCGCCAATTGTTGCCCAGAATTTATCATCATTTTGAGTTCTTGAACAGGTAATGACTTCGCTGTTTTCATTGAGCAAAGAAAATTCCTCCACATATTCGGAAAAACAACCTTCGGCATGATGATTTTTGCCATGCACGTCCGACGCTATGGCTCCGCCGACAGATATAAATTTGGTTCCCGGAGTTACGTACAGGAAATACCCCTGCGGCACAATTACTTCTAAAATTTCAGAAAGTAAAACCCCTGACTCGCATTCAATGACACCGTTTAAACGGTCGAAACTGATGAATTTATTAAGCCGTTTGGTTGAAAATATATGTTCTGAAAGGGAAGCGTCGCCATAACATCTGCCGTTACCACGGGCAATAACTTCATTATTGTTTCTAACGAAATCTTTTATTTTCTCAATAGAATCTTCTGACTTTATTTCCTTTTCCACCACAGGGAAATTCCCCCAATTTGTTACTTTCTGTATAAAATTCGGTTTCATTATTTGAAATAAATTTGAAGTAAAAATGCAGCGAGCCAAAGCACCAAAGTGACCTGAATATACCTGTCGCGGTATACTATTTTTGTTGGCGATTCGGTTTTATTATACACGAGAGTTTGCTGCAGATATCTTAAAAACGCAAATACAACAAAAATTACAGTATAAAAAACCCTGGAATGGAATTTCTGCTGAACTTCCGGTGAAAGCGTAAACATTAAATAACAAACGATTGCAAGGGTACAGCTTATTGAAAGCGCGATATCGGCAAACTGAACATTGTAACCATCCAGTGCCCTACGGGTTTTTCCGGAAATCTGCGCATTGATAAGTTCGCCTCTTCTTTTCCCGATTGCCAGAACCAAAGCAAGAACAAAGGTGAGCAGAATTGCCCATTGTGAGATATAAATTCCTGTTGCATAACCGCCCGCTAAAACCCTCAGTACAAAACCGATGGCAATAATGGTCACATCGATAATGGCGACATGTTTCAGTTTAAAAGTGTACGCAACATTCATCAACACATAAAATATAATGATTGCAGCAACCTTCCAGATATTATGCTGAAAATACTGTGCGCCAAAAAAAATCATGACAAAAATTAAAAGGATCAGGCCGATAAAAAACACCACCGCTGTAGGCTTTGAAATCGCTCCGCTTGCGAGTGGTCTTTTGCTTTTTTCCGGATGTTTTTTGTCGGATTCAATATCTGAATAATCATTTAAAATATAAACTGTACTTGCCGCAAGCGAAAATACTGCAAAAGCAAAGAAACTTTTGATCAGCAAATCGAGATTGGTAATATTTCCGGAAAAGAAAAGTGGCGCAAAAACGAAAAGGTTTTTTACCCATTGTTCAACGCGAAGCAGTTTTAAATATTTCGTCATTCGTATTACAGAGTATCACAAAATTAGTGATTTTAAAATAAATTTTCAGTAAAAATGAATCAAAGATAAAAAACTGGGAAGACGATGGAAGTAGATTATAGTAAATATTTTATACCCAACCCTCTCTGATTGATTTTACCAATAACTCGTGCACGTTGTTGCAACCCGATTTTTGAAGAATATTTTTGCGGTGATTGCGAACGGTGTGAATACTCCGTGCCAGCAGATCCGCTATTTCCTCACTTTTTTTACCCTGAATCATATGCTGTAAAATCTCCAACTCTTTTTTCGAGAAAAGCGAATCCATCATTTTAAAATCCTCTTCCAGATGCACGTTGTAATAAGAGGGCGCACCTTGCATCCCTATAAAAGACAGTTTTGGAATGCCATGGATATTAAAATGCGTTAGATCAGTAAAAATCCCTAAAGTTCTTACCCCACCTTCCGGAAAATAATAAATAGGAACAATTTGTTGCTGCACGCGTTTGTAACTGCCTTCTTTGGTTTTTATACGGAAATCATAAGCAAATTTATAACTGAAAAATAGTTCGGGAGCTAAGCCTGTGAAAAACCGCACTGCACTTTGCTCATAATGGTAATAATACGGCAGATCGTCTGCGTGTATACTATCCATAACAGCTTGTAGGTGAAAATCTTCAGGCGCATAACCCAGTACTTTTTCCACATTTGGACTTACAAATTCCATTTGCGCAGTACGGGTATTAAAAATCACATAAAAATAATCGCCAAAATGAAACACATCCATATACCGATTGATGATTTCCTTCTCTGAAAGGTCTATTTTTTCCATTATTGATCTTGGAATGTTTTCCCAAATATTTCGTAGTTTCTCTATCTTATCCATCAAAAACAAATGATTTATAACTTATAAATAGCTAGATATAGCTATTTCTTTGTGAATATATTAAATTTATTTTTGTTAAAAACATTAACATAAAAATATTTAGTATGAAAACAATGACAAAATTAGGATTAGCTGTAACGCTACTATTTTTAGTGAGCTTTTTTACGCAGGCAAATGCACAGTCACATAATATACGGTCATTAGGATGTAAATATTACAAAGAAGCACCTAACCCTGGTAGCGGTGCACGTGTGAATGGTTATGAAGTTTGTAAAGTATGTTCGGAGAAAAAAGAAAAAGAGAGATTAGCTAAAGTTGCTGAAAATAAAAGAAGAAATGAAATTCTAACCGCTAAGTTAAAAGCTGAAGCAGAGGCGATAGAAAAATCAAGAGCAAAAGCAGAAGAAGAGCGTTTAGCATCTGAAGCTGCCGAGAAAAAGAGAAAAGAAGAAAATGTTGCTCGGTTAAAGCAGGAATCAGAATCTGCTACAAGGAGAGCCAATGAAATTCGGGGAAGGTATAAAGAACTAAATAATGTGCAAGGCAACACATATGTAAAAGAAATAGATGGGCTTAAGGCATATAATGATAATGAATATTATGGAGTAATGTTCAATGAAGATATACTTTGGCGAAAACCAAAAGATAATATGCCAATATATTTATACAAAATAGCTGGTATGAATTATTTTGAAATTTATGATCGGTCAAAGAAATTAAATAATCGCAAAATCTACGATATGTACGGAAAAACAATTTTGGTTGATGGAGAGGAATGGGTAGATAGAATAACTTATGATAGCGAAAACAACCTATTGAAAGTGAGAATTCTTGAAGAGGCTTATCAAACTGTCTCGCCGGACAAGCTATCTATGGGTCCTGGCGATTACAAAGTGGAGATTTATAGTACGTTGGGAGATTTGCTGGCTGTGCATAAAGCTAATGTCGAGGAAGATAAAGCAGCTTGGAAAAAAAGATATGCCGGAACCACAGGGGCAATTTTCGCCATGTCTTATTATCTAGATGCTGCAAAAGGCACATTGATTAAAACCGATACCAAATTTAAAGTGCTGGGAAAACAAAAAGGATACCTTATTAAATAACAACTAAAACCATAAAATTATGAAAACAAAAATACTTACCTTATTATTTCTGGCAATAGCACAATCCGCATTCGCGCAGAAAGAGCCGATACCTTATGAAAAGGTAAATAATTTTTCAAAAACTATTTCCGAAATTCTGTTAAAAATGAATGGTAAGTATGTGAAATTTAATCATGAGATAGGTGTACTCAATATAAATAAAGATGCTTTTCAGGTATATACCCATAATGGTTTAGCATCAATGGGATCTTATCACAAAGATATACTTTATTTATTTGAGGATTTTGATTTGGCTAAGGTTGAATCTTTGATATTGAAAAATGATAGGGTTGTGATTTATTTTATTGATAGTTATGTTTCTGTACACAAAAAAATATCCTACGATAAAAATAATGACGTTGCGGAAAAATTGATATTTGGCTATCCAGTTACATTGTATTTTGAAACCGAAGATGATGGAAAAAAATTGTTGAATGCATTGTATCATCTCATAAATACGTATAAAATAGACAAGGGATTAATAACAGAGACAGAAACAAGAAGACATTGGGAAGAGTACCAATCCTTAA
>JAHRWY010000002.1:0-3055 GCA_019104935.1 Kaistella sp. | reverse complement strand
GCTAATGAGCCTAGAATTAAAGAACTTGTTGATCAATCTCTGATGCTGGTTACCGCACTGAATACGCATATTGGCTACGAAAATGCCGCAAAAATTGCAAAGACCGCTCATAAAAACGGGACAACGTTAAAAGAAGAAGCTGTAAACCTTGGACTTTTGACTGCTGAACAGTTTGATGAATGGGTGAAGCCTGAAGACATGGTCTGAAAAATTCAGAATTTTAAAAAATACCGCGATTTAATTTTCGCGGTATTTTTCTAATTTTTTGGATTGAATTTCAGGGAAAGAATTATTTCATCAGCTCTCTCGCCTGAGAAATAGCGGCTTCGGTAATTTTGCTTCCGGAAAGAAGCTGTGCAATTTCCTGCAGTTTTTCGTCCTGATTTAGCGGAATAATGTTCGACTGTGTTTTGCCCGAAACATCTTCTTTCACTACTTTATAATTATTGTTTCCTTTTGCAGCGACCTGCGCAAGATGCGTAATAACGATCAGCTGCATATTTTCGGCCATTTCTTTCATTACATTACCCATTTCTTCCGCGACTTTGCCGGAAACTCCGGTGTCGATTTCATCGAGGATTAAGGTTGGCAGTTCCGCATTTTCAGCCATCAGTTTTTTAATGGAAAGCATAACCCGGGAGCGTTCACCACCGGAAATTGCGGACTGAATTGGTTTTAAAGGAAAACCGGAATTCGCCTGAAATAAAATCTGTATGCTTTCTTTCCCAAAACTGTTATAGTTCGAGCTGTCCTTTAATTCTGCCTCAATTTTTGCCTTTTCAAGACCCAATTTTTGCAGTAGAGATTCAATTTTATTGGTGAAATCTGGGATGTGCTTTTTACGGTTTGCTGATAAATCCGCGGCCATTTTTGCGAGACGGATTTCCGAATCAATTTTTTTCTTTTCGAGTTCGGTAATTAAATTTTCAAGATCGGCAAAACCGCTTTGTTCATTTAAAAGTTGATCGCGAATTTCAATTAATTCCGGAATGCTGTGTACGCCGTGTTTCAAAAGCAAGGCGTTTACGGTGTTTAAAGTCTGATTCAGTGCAAGAAGAATTTCCGGACTGGTTTCCATTTTTTCAGCAGCGTCCTGAAGTTCAAAAATGATGTCTTTAAATTCAATGAAATTTTCCTGAAATCTCTGGTTGAGCAACGTGAATTCGTGTGAAAGATCGGCTACTTTCCCCAGTTTGCCTTTGATCTCGGTCATCGAATCGAGAACGCCGATTTCTTCTGCATCAAGTTTTGCAAAAATTTGCGAAAGATTATCGGTAATTGCTTCAGCGTTTTCCTGTTTTTTTACCTGGTTCTGAAGTTCTTCCAGATCGAGATCATCAAGATTTACATTCTGAAGTTCTTCCAGAAGAAAATTTTTGTAATCGCTTTCTTTATTTCTTTCTGCCAGCTTATTTTTCAGATTTTCTAATTCCTTCAGCAGTTTTTTGTATTCCGAAAACTCAGATTGATACTTTAAAATCAGGATTTTATTTTTCGACAGACCGTCGATGATCTGGAACTGGTATTCTTCATCGAAAAGGTTTGAAGTCTCGAACTGCGAATGAATATCAATAAGTTTTTTTGACAGCATTTTCAGTAAATCCAATGTTACAGGAACATCGTTTACAAAAGCCCGGGATTTCCCGTTCGGAAGTATTTCGCGGCGGATTACAGTTTGAGGTTCAAAATCCAAATCGTTTTCCTCAAAAAAAAACTGAAGATCATCGTTGATGGCAAATTCAGCTTCTACAATACTTTTAGTTTCCGAATTCTGTATGGATTTCGCGTCGGCTCTTTCGCCCAAAATTAAACGCAAAGCTCCCAGAATAATCGATTTTCCTGCACCGGTTTCACCCGTAATTACCTGCAAACCTTTGTTTAAAGTAATTTCGAGCGTATCGATAAGAGCAAAATTCTGAATGAAAATTCTTGAAAGCATGTTTTAAATGGCGAATTACAATGTTTTTTTGGAAACTCAATTAAACGCAAATTTAATGTTTTGCTTTTTAAGTCGAAAATTAAATGATTGTCAATAATTTCCCCGTCATCCGGTTTATTTCCACTTATTCCACTTGCTGTCGATATCTTTTGGTGAAAGCGTAACGAATAATGACTTTAGGTCGGCCATATTAATATTTGTATTGCTTCCGTTACTGAAAATATCAAAGATTTCCTGTTTTTTTGTGTCGATAAAAATATTGATAGGATAATTCATCTGAAAATTATTTTCATAAGTTTTCAGTTGCATCAGCGCATCAGCAATGATTTTTTTTCCGGAAGTCTGGTCCTGTTTTCCCAGATTATCCAAACCGGCGCGGTGATAGGTGTAATAAATATTGCGCAGCGTATTTTGCTCCGGTTTCATGATGTTGTCGATCAGTGCGGCTCTGGTTCGGGTTCCTTCAATTAGCGACCATCCGGCAAAATTCTGATTCTGACTATTGTTGGAGATTTTCTGCGCTTTTTCAAACCACGGCTGGCCGCCACGCACCTTGAAACTGTCGCCATCGTACCCTAAAATCGTGTACACATAAAAACTTACCACATCGATTAAGTTTTTCCCGGAAAACTGTCTTTCGTTAAAAACAAGATTTTCATTCTCCGTATAATCGAAACCGAAATTGGTATCATTAATATTGAGTAAAGGTGTTTCGTAAGTCGTGTTGAAAACCGGACGTACTGCCTGTACCACAATGCTTCCTTTGAAATTACTGCTTCCGGCTCTTTCGGTAATTACAATCGCAAAATTGCATTTTATCTTTTCGAAATTCTGAAGTTTTTTTCCTGTCCAACTCGTGTTATTAATAAAATCCCGAAGGTTTTTTTCTAAAGTTTTATAAACCTGATTGTTACTGCCACCCAATTGCTGCGCGTTTACCTGAACGGTGGCCAGCAATTCCTGAGAAAAACTGTAATTAAAACTGAAAATAAGGATGAATATGGTAAAAAGTTTCTTCATGTTGGTGATAAAAGTTGAAAACGGAAATTTAGTTATATTATTTCAGAATTTCCTGTTCTACGACATTTAAAATATCTTTTGCTACTTCATTTTTAG
>JAHRWY010000285.1:0-8168 GCA_019104935.1 Kaistella sp. | reverse complement strand
CTGCAGCGAATGAAATGCTGGGATATCATTATTCTGTTTCTGGTGAAGTGGTTCATGGGAAAAAGCTGGGCAGAACAATTGGTTATCCTACAGCGAATATCTCGGTGAATCCGATGAAGTTTTTACCTAGAAAAGGAGCTTATATCGTTGATGTTTTTGTGCAAAACAAACACTTCAGAGGAATGCTGAGCATCGGAACCAATCCAACGGTAGATGGAAAGTCGCTTTCGACAGAGGTTTATATTCTGGATTTTGACGGTGATATTTACGGTGAACAGATTTCTGTGAATTTCCGTGAATTCCTTCATGATGAAATAAAATTCGATGGCTTGCAACAGCTTATTGAAAGACTTGAAGAAGACAAACGACTCACCGAGAATTTCAATTTCTAAGCACTCAAAATTTCTTCCTTCATTTTTTTCGTCAGGGATTCAAAAATCAATTCGTAGGAAGAATCGATTAATTTCATAATGAGCTCACGTTTCAAACCTTCACACATCACCGAATTCCAGTGCGTTTTGTTCATGTGATAAGCTCCGGCTATCTGAGGATATTTTTCGCGGAGTTCTGCACTCCACTCCGGATCGGTTTTTACAGCAATACTAAGAGGTTGTTTTTCTAAAGACATCAGTAAAAACATCTTCCCTCCCACTTTCATCACCAAAGTTTCTTTATCAAAGGGAAAAGTTTCTTCGACTCCTTTTTTGGCAAGACAGTAATTCAGAATTTCGTTGGCATCCATATTTTTGAGTGAGAATTCAATCAAATTTAGTAATTTTAAGAATGCAAAATAGTACTCATTTATAATTAGCTATCACTTATAATAAAAATATGAAGGCACTTGTTATCGGCGCAACCGGCGCAACGGGGAAAGATTTGGTGAGCCAATTACTTACAGATAAAGGTTACGATGAAGTAAATGTCTTCGTGCGGCGACCTTTAGCTGTTGAAAATCCTAAACTTAAAACGCATATCGTAAACTTCGATAAACCTGAGAAGTGGAAAGATTTAGTAAAAGGAGATGTCGCTTTTTCCTGCCTTGGAACAACACTGAAAGCCGCAGGAAGCAAAGAAGCCCAGCGAAAAGTAGATTACGATTATCAGTACAATTTTGCAAAAGCCGCGAAAGAAAACGAAGTGGAAGATTATATTCTGGTTTCATCCTATGGAGCAAACCCAAAATCTAAAATTTTCTATTCGCGCATGAAGGGTGAGCTTGAGCAAAGTATTAAAGATTTACATTTTAATAAGTTAACGATTTTCCAGCCTGGAATGCTCGAAAGAAAAGATTCAGAAAGAACCGGCGAAGTTCTGGGTGGAAAAATTATAAAATTTGCCAATAAATTCGGCGTTCTGACCCAACAGAAACCTTTACCGACAGAGGTTCTGGCGAAGGCAATGATTAATTCCTCCAAGATAAAGTCTTACGGTTATTCGAAAATCAAGCTGGGAAGTATTTTCAGTTTTGCAGAGAAAAAATCGTAATTAAAACGGCTTTTTATTTGAAAAAAAATTACCTTTATATAAGTTAACCCACTCAATATTTAATTATGAAAAAAATTTATCTTTTAGCAGCCATATCTTTATTTGGCTTCACTAATGCACAACAGCGACCTTCAGATGCAGAGATGGCTCCTATTTTTGCAAAAATGGAAAAGATTGAAAATCCTGCAGCGGCTTTTCCTAAAGGATTTTTCACTGCACAAGAAGAAAAAATGATCACGGATTATTACAGACCCGACACTCAGCACACGACTCCGGCTATGAATTTTTTTGCAAACAATGATGCTCATGTACTTGATTCCAGAAATGTAGCGCGATCTTATGGAAACTTTCCGTATGCAGGACCTTATAATTTGAATGTAACAGGAAGCATCCCGAGTACACGCGCTATATATGCAGATGATTTTGACGAAAACGGAGTGCTTTATGCATTAGACAACACATCCAGGAAACTTGTTACCGTAGATCCCGCCACAGCGGCTGTTACGGAAATTGCTACATTAAATGGTATACTGCCTACAGAAACTTTGGGCGGACTTGCGTTTAACTCTGTAAATAATAAGTTTTATATGTTGTCCTCTACTGGTGCAGAAACTCAACTTTACACCCTCAATAAAACAACGGGTGAAACTTCGTTAATTGGAGTAACACCGGGAATTACCGGGATTTGGCTTGTAATTGATAATACAGGAAATGCTTATACTGCTGATATTACCAATGATAATCTTCATCAGGTAAATCTCAGTACAGGCGTCGCTACACTTATCGGTCCTTTAGGCATAAATATTAATTTTGCACAGGACGCAGATGTAAATACCGCAGACAATAACATATATATGGCTGGTTACCTTGGTGGCGGTGCAGGCGGAATATATACGGTAAATAAAACAACGGGTGCTGCTACGCTACTTGGCTCTACCACCTCCAATAACGCAGAATACACCATGTTCTCCATTGAAAATCCTAATCCACTTGGAGTGAATGATTCAGCTGTTAAAAATGGAATTACCATATATCCCAATCCTGTAGGTGATGTACTCAACATTGTTTCTAAAAATAAAGTGGATGGTGCTGAAATTTACAGTGCTGACGGAAAATGCTGATGAAGCAAAAATCAGAAAATGCTGTAAATGTTTCTGCACTAAAGCCGGGAGTTTATCTTTTGAAAACCACTTCTAACGGCAATTCTCAATCGGTGAAATTCATCAAAAAATAAATACACGATTTTATCTTAAAAAAAGCCCTGAAAATTCAGGGCTTTTATATTTTTACAGGAAGCATTATACTTTCATAATTTCCGCTTCTTTAACTTTTAAATGTTCGTCGCACATTTTTACATATTTATCAGTCACCAACTGAATTTTTTCTTCAGCATCTTTAATAAGATCTTCTGATACTCCATCAAGCTTTTTAAGTTCTTTCATCCCATCCTGTCTTGCATTACGTACAGTAATCTTGGTAGATTCGGTTTCAGCTTTGGCCTGTTTTGCAAGTTCGCGTCTTCTTTCTTCTGTTAAGGGCGGTACATTTAGAATAATGTTTTCCCCATTGTTCATTGGTGCAAATCCCAGGTTTGAATTAATAATCGCCTTTTCGATCGCTCCAATGGCTGTTCTGTCCCATGGCTGAATGGAAATTGTCATTGCATCAGGTACCATAACATTAGCTACCTGATTAATTGGTGTTGGTGCACCGTAATATTCAACCATTACGTCCTGCACCATTGTTGTAGATGCACGACCAGCTCTGATTTTCTGAAAAGCATGATCAAGATGCTTCATCGCTGCATCCATTTCCTGCTTTACCATATCAATAATCATTTCTAAATCTTCCATATCGTTTTATTTTCCGGTTTAATTCAGGCTTTCTAAAATTATCATTCATGTAAAGCCTGCAATAAAGTATTATTTGAATTGATTTAAATATTAACTAGGGTACCAATATTATCTCCTTCCACGACTTTAAGAAGATTTCCTTCTTTATTCATATCGAATACGATAATAGGCAATTTATTTTCGTGGCTTAAGGTAAAGGCAGTCATATCCATCACTTTCAGACCTTTTTCAAAAACTTCATCGAAAGTTAATGAATTAAATTTTACGGCGTTGTCGTTTTCTTCCGGATCAGAATCATAAATTCCGTCGACCCTTGTGCCCTTTAAAATTACATCAGCGCCAATTTCAATCGCTCTAAGTGTTGCGGCAGTATCTGTGGTAAAATAAGGATTTCCTGTTCCAGCACCGAAAATAACGACTCTACCCTTTTCAAGGTGTCTCGTTGCTTTTCTCTTGATGAAGGGTTCTGCAACCTTATCCATTTCAATCGCAGATTGCAGACGGGTATAAATCCCGGCATCCTCCAGTGCTCCCTGCAACGCCATCCCATTAATCACGGTGGCCAGCATCCCCATGTAATCTCCCTGAACCCTGTCCATTCCTTTAGCAGCTCCCGATAGACCACGAAAAATATTTCCTCCGCCAATCACAATGGCGACTTCGCAGCCTTTATCTACTACTTTTTTTATTTCTGCAGCATAGTCTTTCAGCCGGTCATTATCAATTCCGTACTGTCGGTTTCCCATCAAAGCTTCACCACTAAGTTTCAGAAGAATTCGTTTGTATTTCATTTTTTCTATTTTATCTCTTTTTTGCTCTGCAAATATAAGGAAACGCAAATAATCTCGTTAATAGAATTATATTTACAGGAAATATTTTTGATAAATTTTTAAAAAAATTATTTTTGCAAACATAAATACGAATTTGAAAAAAATTATCTCCGTTTCGGTTCTTCTTTTTACCACCATTTTGTTAGCTCAGGAAGGAACAAATGTGTATCCGTTTCTCAACATTCCGGTGTCTGCAAGACAAGCCGCTTTGGGAGGCGATGCTGTTTCGGTCCGGGATTACGACGTAAGTTTCGCAGCCGTGAATCCCGGTTTAATGAATCTTGAACAGGATGAAATGATTTCGCTGAACTATGCTTCGTATCTCTCCGATTCTAAATACGGAACCATCAGTTATGTAAAAGATTTGGAAGAAGGTCATTTAGTAAGTCTCAATGCACGATACATGGACTACGGCAAAATGCCGAGAACCGATGAAAGCGCTATGATCGACGGTGAATTCGGGGCAATGGACGCTTCAATCGGATTAGGTTATGCGTACCAGTTCGATGAGGACTGGACGGTTGCAGGAAGCGCCAGTTTCGTGAGTTCAAGAATCGACAATTACACTTCCATGGCCGTTGTAGGAAATGCTGGAGTAACATATCATAACCGACAGAGTAACGAAACGCTTGCACTCGTCTTCAGGAATTTCGGGTACCAATTCAAAACTTACAATGGGTCGCGTGAAAATGTAGCATTCCGCGTAGATTTGGGTTATACCAAAATTTTAGATGAATTTCCAGTCGCGCTTACAATTACCGCCCACGATTTACAGAAACTGAATATTTCGCAGGATTATAACAACAATGGTCAGGAAATTAGCTGGAGCAGAAAAATCACCGATCACCTTTCTTTTGGTGCAGAATTGTTTCCGCAACAGGCTTTCAACATCCGTTTTGGGTATAATGTAAAACGCGGAAATGAACTTGCGGTGCTCGACCAGCGAAGCTTTTCAGGTCTTTCTGCAGGTTTCGGGATTAAAATTTCGTCCTTCCGGTTTGATTATGCCCATGTGCGTTATCACAACTCATCTAATGTAAACCTCTTCGGTCTTACTTTAGATTTAATTGAAGTTGGCGGAAACCGACGATAATTTCCATTTAAAACTTTCTATTCTTCACATCATCAGTGTTTCGCAAATTCAAAAAAAATCATGAAATTTGCGGCATGAGAAAACCTGTTATTGCCATCGACGGCTATTCGTCCACCGGAAAAAGTTCTATATCAAAAGTTATTGCAGAGCGGTTGGGGCTTGTTCATATGGACACAGGAGCACTGTATAGGGGAATTACTTATTTCGCTCTTCAAAACTGTCTTAATGAATCCGGTGAAATCGATTTGCCGTTGCTTTTCTCTAAATTAAATAAAGTGCATCTTGAGTTTTCGGAACTTGAGAATGAACTTGTTCTGCTTCTCAACGATAAAGACGTTTCCAAAGAAATCAGGTCAAATGAAGTTTCATCACAGGTAAGTTTAATTGCCTGCCAAAAGGAAGTTCGCGATTTTTTAATGGAAACCCAGCGCTCCATCGCAGCCAAAGGCGGTGTAATAATGGATGGCCGCGACATCGGCACCGTTGTTCTGCCCAATGCCGATTATAAATTTTTTCTCACCGCCAGTATTGAAGAACGGACAAAACGTCGTTTTCTGGAACTGCAGGGTTTGGGCATGCCAAGTGAGGAGCATGAAGTAAGACATAATTTAATCACCCGTGACAAAATCGACAGTGAAAGAAGCGTAGCTCCTTTAAAACAAGCCGATGACGCAATTCTCATTGATAATTCAAATTTAACAAAGCAAGAGACCATCGACCTGATTCTTTCGTATATCAAAGACTTTTAACGTTTTTTTAAGAATGCCATTTGTTTAAATGGTATATAAATTGTAACTTTATGGGAGATGAAAAAAACATCAAACATTAATTATTAACTATTAAAAATTATTTAAAATGTCTAAAAAAGGAAATAATGCAGCAGGAGTTTTGGCAGGTTTACTTGCAGGTGCTGCGGCAGGTGTAGTTCTTGGAATGCTTTACGCTCCGGAGGAAGGAACTGAAACAAGAAAAAAAATCAAGAATAAAGCGAACGAACTGAAAGACCAGGCAGTTGATCAGTACGGTAAAGTTTCTGAAAAAGCCAGAGAGCAGTTTGAAGATGTTTCAGGAAAAGTGAGAGATCAGTATGGTAATATCTCTTCTCAGGTTAAAGAGACTGCCGATAAAGTAGTATCTTCTGTGAAAGAAGGTTACGATAAATACAAAGATCAGGCAATCGCAAAAACAACTGAGGTTGTAAAAGATGTAGAAAATGAATTAGACGGACTTAAATCTTAATTGAACTTCCGTTTTATTCCATTAAATAAAAAGGAACTTTAATTCTAAGTTCCTTTTTTTGTAACTTTAAACAAAAATATTATGCTCGACCTTGTAAAAGAATATGCTGCAAAGCGACTGGATCTTCTTAAAATGGAAGCTACCGAAAAGTCATCGGTTACCGCAGGAACTTTTACTTTTTTAGCAATTGCAGCGGTAGCGGCAATTTTCTTCTTAATATTGCTCAATATCGGTTTAGGATTACTTATCGGTTCGTACTTAGGAAATTATGCTTACGGCCTGCTTATTATGGCAGGATTTTATCTGCTCATCATCATTGTTGTATTCCTTGCAAGAAATTCGATTAAAAATGCAGTAGCCAACAAAATTATTCAATCATTAAACAGTTAAATAATGGGAACCAAATACAGCAGCCTGGAAGAACTCCGACGAAAAAAAGAATTACTAAAAAAAGAGGTTTCCGAGATTGAAGATTTAATTACATTCGACAATACAAAGGAAAGCTTAAGCGCCTTCACCAACGGTTTTACAGATAAATATCTGAAGGAGGAAATTAAACCAGATGGTGCCACCAGCATTTCTTTAAATACCAACGAGATTGTAAAAGAATTTTCCAACAGCGTTAAAGATTCGGTCCTCAACAGAAACGCCGTATACGGATTTGCCAAAAGCGATACCGGTATGAATCTGGTAGAAAATGCCCTGAAAATCGGTGCAGTAACTTTTGTCGGGAATTATGCCAGAAAAAGTCTTTACAACACCAGCTGGAAGAAAAAAGCCATTGGTCTTGCACTGATTTATATCGCACCCATTGCATTGAAATACGTGCGCAAAAAACTTGAGGAATACCAGAGAAACAGAACAACTTCGAGCCTGGAGCAGTTGATTTAATAAAAGCCGCAATGCGGTTTTTTATTTTTCCGAAAAAATTTGTCCCAGAATAATGCCCGCCGCCATCGAAACGTTCAGACTTTCAGTAGCACGGGATTTACCAAAACGGGGAATTGTAATTTTATCGGTTAAAAGTTCTTCGGTTTTCGGGCGTATTCCGTTGCCTTCATTTCCCAAAACCAAACTGAATTTTTCCGGAAATGAATATTGATACAGGTTTTTTCCGTCCATATCGGTTCCGATGATGGCTGAAGAAGAATTCTGAAGATAGGCGTGAATATCTTCATAAACAATATTGACGCGCAGGAACGAACCCATGCTTGCCTGGATGACTTTTGGATTATAAAAATCTACCGTGTCTTCGCTGCAGATAATCTGTTCAATGCCAAACCAATCAGCCAGTCTGATGATCGTTCCCAGATTGCCGGGATCCTGAATACCATCGAGAATGAGCTGTATGGAAAAATCCGGTAAAGTTTTTGCTTCTCTCAGTTCGCAGACCGCTACCGAATCTTTTGGGTTTTGCAGAAAGCTTATTTTTTTTAATTCGGTTGGGGAAACCGGAGTAATATGTACATTTTCAAATGAAAATTCATCCGGATTTACCGAGTAAATTTCGTTGATTTTGTAGCGTGAAGAGGGTATTTCTTTAATTGTTTTATTGCCTTCAACCAAAAACAAATTGTATTTTTGTCTGAACTTCTTTTTGTCTAAAGACTGTAAAATTTTTATTTTATGAGCCGTAAGCATTTATCAAAATATTTTCAAAAGTATTAC
>JAHRWY010000251.1:0-7816 GCA_019104935.1 Kaistella sp. | reverse complement strand
AATCTGAATTAAAAAACAGGAATTACATTTCAAATTCCCAGCTTAAACCTGCATTAATTCGGTTATATTCAATTTATCCTAATAATAGTTGAAAAAATCCTATTTTATCTCTCCGCGGAGAAGTAAATTCGATATTCAATTCATTAACAGTAAATTAACCTAATATAACCGGAACATTAATGGAAAAAAATCCATCAATAATAAGCGTTGAAGCCAACATTTTAGATTTACCGACCATCCGTCCGCACAAACTTTCTATGGCGACAATGATGAGCCAGACCATGGTCATTATTAAAATTACGTGCGAAGACGGGATTATGGGTTGGGGCGAATCGACTACCATTGGCGGCATGACTTATGGCCCCGAATCGCCGGAAGCCATGAAACTTACCATTGACCGATACATTGCTCCTTTATTAATCGGAAAAGATGCATCAAATATCAATGCTTTGATGCATAGCATCAATAAAAACGTAAAAGGCAGCACTTTTGCAAAAGCCGGAATTGAAACCGCTCTGCTTGATGCCCTTGGCAAACGTCTGGGAGTTTCGGTTGCGCAGCTTTTGGGCGGCTCTGTAAATGCTGAACTTCCCGTTCTGTGGACTTTGGCAAGCGGAAACACAGAGAAAGATGTTGACGAAGCCAGACATCTAATTTCAATAAACCGTCACGATACTTTTAAGCTGAAAATAGGAAGCAACGAACCTAAAAAGGATGTAGCTCATGTCGTGGCAATTAAAAAAGCACTGGGCGAAGACATTAAAATTACCGTTGATATCAACCAGGCCTGGGATGAATATACCGCTAAAATCTGGGTGAAAGTTCTGCAGGATAACGGCGTAGATTTAATTGAACAGCCGATCGTAAAAACCAATTTCGACGGTTTGGCGCGCCTTACAGAATATTTTCATGTCCCTGTGATGGCAGACGAAGCTGTTGCCACTACAGAAGATGCAATGAAGCTCGCAAAAATCCGTGGTGGAAGTGTTTTCGCGGTAAAAATCATGAAAACAGGCGGCCTTTACAACGCGGCGAAAATCGCAGGTATTGCAGATGCCGCAGATATCGCACTTTATGGCGGAACAATGCTCGAAGGAACCATAGGATCTGTAGCATCAGCGCAGGTCTTCAGCACTTTCAATCAGCTACAGTGGGGCACCGAACTTTTCGGACCACTGATTCTTACCGATGACATTGTAACCAATCCTATGGTATATAAAAACTGCAAATTAGAGGTTCCGAAAGGACCGGGACTTGGCATTGAAGTCGACACCGATAAACTGAATCATTACAAAAGAAAATAAATCATGGTATACGTAGTAGAAATGGATGTGAAAATCCCGGAAACCTGGGACGAAGACAAGAAAAAATCATTTATGGAAAGAGAAAAAGAAACTTCCCAGAAATGGCAAAGCACCGGAAAATGGAAACACCTTTGGCGTGTAGCCGGCCGCTATTCAAACATCAGTGTTCTGGAAGTTGAAGGTCCGGATGAGCTGCACGAAATCATAAGCTCTCTCCCACTTTTCCCTTACATGAACATCAAAGTGACCAGCATTTGCAAACACCCGAATGCCATCAGCGAGAATTTACTTTAATCAAATATATTAATATCAAAAAATTAAAAATTATGTTATCAAGAGAACAAATAGACGAAGTATTAAACAAAATTGTTTCTAAAGAAGACCCAAACAAGGGCAATCCACGGATAAAGGAAATCACCAACCGTTTACTGAAAGACCTTTTCTACGCAATGGTAGATCTTAATATCACTTCAGAAGAAATGTGGCACGCAGCAGATTTCCTTAGAGAAGTTGGGGAAACCAACCAGTGGGGATTGGTATTCGCAGGTACAGGCATCGAACATTTCATTGATGTAATGGAAGATCAGGCTGATAAGGAGGCCGGAATTACCGGTGTAACCGCCAGAACTATTGAAGGACCGTTGTATGTAGCCGGAGCTCCAGAAACTGAATATTACGCGGAACTTGAAAACGATCCGGAAGAAAACCGTCACCTCGAAAGATTCTACATGGAAGGGGAAATTAAAGACGTAGACGGAAACCCTGTAGAAGGTGCTTTACTCGAAGTTTGGCATTGCAACGGAAACGGAATGTATTCTTATTTTGATACCAGCCAGTCCGCATACAACCTACGAAGAGCAATAAAAGTAGGTGCAGACGGAAAATATAAATTCAAGACTGTACTTCCTCCGGGATATGCATGTCCGCCAGACAGCCCTACAGAAAGACTCATGGGAATGCTGGGAAGACATGGTGCACGTCCGGCTCACATCCATTTCTTTGTAACCCACCCGGATTACAGAAAATTAACGACTCAAATCAATATTGAAGGCGATCCTTTAACCTACGACGATTTTGCTTTTGCAACCCGCGAAGATCTGGTACCTTCAATTACAAGACATTCTGCCGAAGAAGCAGAAGCCAACGGGTACGAGAAAGAGCCTTACGCATCTGCAACCTTTAACTTCTCTATCATTAAAGAAGTTGCTGCGCCTGACAATGGTGAAAACCACCGATCAAGAGCATCTTACGAAACCGCATAACAACAATAAATATCATCTCTGCTGAACTCTTCATCTCCGGATGCAGAGTTTTGGCTTTTATAAAATTTACCAAAATGCCTCAGTTAAAAATTAACGGTGCAACGCTTAATTACCTTTATATAGATAACAGCAAAGCCGAAACACTGGTTTTCTCTAATTCCCTTGGTACCAATTTTTCCATGTGGGCAAAGCAGAAAGAGGAAATCTCAAAACATTTCAACATCATGTTTTCAGATACGCGTGGACATGGCGAAAGCGAAACTACCGATGGTGATTATTCTGCAGAACTTCTTGGAAACGACGTGCTGCAACTGACTAAAGAATTGGGAATCCAAACTTTTTACTTTTGCGGACTTTCAATGGGTGGGCTTATCGGACAGTGGCTTGCTTTAAATGCCGGCGACCGAGTAAAAAAACTTATCATCAGCAATACTTCGCCAAAAATCGGGCACGCAGAATCCTGGAACGACCGTATTAAACTGGTTAATGAACAAGGTCTGGAGCCCGTCGCCGCTTCTACTCCGGAAAAATGGTTTACTGATGATTTCATTAAAAATGAAGAAGAACAGGTTCAGCAGATCATGGAGAAATTCAAAAATAACCCACCGAAAGGTTACGCAGCCAACTGCGCCATGGTTCGCGATGCAGATTTTCGCGAAGAACTGAAAAATATAAACATTCCTGTTCTCATCATTTCCGGCAATCAGGATCCGGTAACTACCGTGGAAGACGGAAATAAAATGCAGAAACAGATTGCAGGTTCAGAACACGTTATTCAGAACGCTAAACATTTATCCGCTTTCGAAAAACCTACTGAATTCAATGACGCCATTATTCAGTTTTTAAATCAATAAAAACATGCAGTTTGCATTAAATATAACAAAGTAAAATGAAACAAGTTCCACAAATTACAGCAAAGGAAGCCGCATCATTCGTAAAAAATGGCGATACGCTTTTGCAGGGCGGTTTCGGAATGACCGGAAATCCGGTTCACCTGATGCACGCTTTGGCTGAAACCACCATAAAAGATTTAACTTTCATCGGAAATAATGTGGGTGAACCGGGCTTAGGCGGCGGAAGGCTGCTGAGAAACGGTCAGATTAAAAAAATGATCGGTTCCTTTTTCACCTCCAACCCGGAAGCCGTAAAAGCTGCCCAAAGCGGCGATGTAGAATATGAACTGATTCCTCAGGGAACACTTGCTGAAGCCGTTCGCGCAGGCGGAGCAGGTATCGGAGGCTTCTATACTGTTACCGCAGCCGGAACCGACATCGCTGCCGGAAAAGAAACCAAAATTATCAATGGTAAAGAAATGGTTTTCGTTCCGGGAATCCGCGGAAATGTAGCTTTTATCCGTGCCTGGAGAGCAGATACTGCCGGAAATCTGCAGTACAGAATGACGGAACAGAATTTTAATAAAGCATTCGCAACCGCTGCAGACCTGGTGATTGCGGAAGTAGAAGAAATTGTTCCTGTAGGCGCAATTGCTCCCGAAAACATCCATACCCAAGGCTGTTTTGTCGATTATCTCGTTCAGGCGCACACGACTTTGGAAGAACTCGGAAGTTCGGGTTCTGTGAGTAAGTCTAAAGTGGTTTCTGAGAAACGCATGAATATGGCAAAACGCGCTTTGGCAGAACTTCAGAAAGGCGAAGTGGTGAATTTGGGCATTGGAATTCCAACTTTGGTTGCTGATTTAATCACAGAAGAACACGGTATTATTCTTCACACCGAAAACGGAATGCTTGGTGTAGGCCCTGTTCCGCAAGACGGCGGTGGCGCAATGGATTATCCTGTAAATGCAGGGAAAATTCCGGTTACGGCACTTCCCGGAACAAGTTATTTCGACAGCACCGAATCGTTCGCAATGATTCGCGGTGGCCACGTAGATACCGCCGTAATGGGTGGTTTGCAGGTAGATGAACACGCAAATCTTGCCAACTGGGCAGTTCCCGGTGAACCGCTTCTAGGGGTTGGCGGCGCCATGGATCTGGCTTCCGGTGCGAAAAAACTGATCATCACCATGATGCACACGGAACGCGACGGGACTTCTAAAATTGTTCCTGTCTGCGACCTTCCTTTAACAACGAAAGGGGCCGTAGATATGGTGATTACCGATTTGGCAGTCTTCAGATATATCGACGGAAAACTTACGCTTACAGAACTGCTTCCGGGAGCAACTCTGGAAGAAGTCCGCGAAAAAACTGCAGCAAAATTTGTTGAAAAGCTATAGCTATTAATTTTATATTGCATCTTTTCATGAAAATTAAAGAATACTGAAAAATGAAGGCAATTACCGATTTCAGAACATTTATTTTTTCGCCCATCGTCATCTATATTTTCAGGTGTGCGCTGGGTTTCAGTATCGGTTATCTGCTGATGAAACAGTTCCCGGAATTCGATTTGTTCTGGGCACTGCTTTCTATTATGCTGGTGATTTCACCGGAAGGTAAAGATTCGCCGCGGCTTACTACCGAAAGAGTGAAAGCCAATTTTGTTGGGGCTTTTTCGGGATTCGTGGTGGTATTTCTGCCTTTAAGTATTTTCTTTAAAACCCTCATCGGAATTGTATTTGCAGCAGTGCTCTGTAATATTTTTAAGCTCCTGAATGTTTCCAGAACTGCTGTTGTTGCGATCATTATTATCCTGATCGAAAGACCGAATGACGGGATCACTGCTTCTGTCGAACGGTTTGTTTCTGTTTTAATCGGTTGTGTGATAGGACTTTTGGTTGTGATACCTCATCCGGTTTCTTCACAAAAAAATTCTGAAAGTAGAATACAGAATGAAGGATTATGAAAAAATTAAAAAGCAGTATATTTAAAACTTAAAAAAAAATCTAAATGACAAGTAAAAACGCATATATCATTGACGGAACCCGTTCTGCAATCGGAAATTTTAAAGGCAGCCTGGCTCCGGTAAGGACTGATGATTTAATGGCTTCGGTGATTAAAAATCTTATTGAGAAAAATCCGGAACTTCCTGTAGAGAAAATTGATGATGTGATTATCGGTTGTGCGAATCAGGCGGGTGAAGATAACAGAAATGTCGCAAGAATGGCGCTTCTTCTGGCCGGACTTCCCGTTACCGTTCCGGGGGAAACCGTGAACAGACTTTGTGCTTCGGGAATGAGTGCGATTGTGCAGGCTTCGCGGGCAATTAAATCCAATGAAGGCGATCTTTTTATCGCTGGAGGCGTTGAAGGAATGTCGAGAGGTCCTTATGCCATTTCCAAAGCGGAAAGCAGTTTCGGTACGGATCAGAAAATGTACGACACGAGTTTCGGATGGCGGTTTATTAACCCGCAGATGGAGAAAATGTACGGCACTGAAGCCATGGGAAAAACCGCGGAAAACCTTGCAGAAATGTATCAGATTTCGCGGGAAGAACAGGATGAATTTGCCCTGAATTCCCAAATGAAAGCTACAAAAGCACAGCAAAGCGGAAGGTTGGCAGAAGAAATTTCGGATGTTGTAATTCCGCAGCGTAAAGGTGATGCGGTGATTGTGAATAAGGATGAATTCATCAAACCGAATACGAGCCTGGAAATTCTGGGCAAACTGCGTGCGGCTTTTGTTAAGGAAAATGGCAGCGTAACTGCAGGAAATGCTTCAGGATTAAATGACGGTGCAGCCGCAGTAATTGTTGCTTCCGACGAAGCCGTGGAAAAATACGGGCTGAAACCTCTGGCGAAAATCGTGACTTCAGCAGTAACCGGAACCGAACCCAGAATCATGGGAATTGGCCCGGTGGAAGCTACGAAACTGGCATTGAAAAGAGCTAATTTAAGTTTGGATCAAATCGATATCATTGAACTGAACGAAGCTTTTGCAGCCCAAAGTATCGCGTGTCTGAAAAAACTCGGCATTGCGAATAATGACCCGCGGGTAAACGTAAACGGTGGTGCCATTGCACTGGGACATCCGCTGGGCATGAGCGGAACGAGAATTACCTATTCCGCGGCGTTGGAACTGAATAAAACCGGTAAAAAATATGCATTGGCAACGATGTGTATCGGTGTGGGACAAGGTTATGCAGTGATTTTGGAGAATGTGAATGTATAAGCATATTTTTAAATAATATAAAAAACCCCATAAGTTTTCGCAACTTATGGGTTTTTTTGATGAAAACTGTTTTATATCTCTTTGCTGAAAAGATACTGTTCAATGGGCGTCCTGTGGATGAGATGAAAGTTTAGTTGTTAGCTGTAGTTTTTGAGATAATTTACATTCCACGCTTCAAATAAGAAATCCTTGCCAACTAAGTTTGGAAACTCTTTCGATTCAACTAATCTTACTCTAACATACTGACAATCCATAACCGTTTCTGTTGTCCAGTCGAAAAAATCTATATAGCAAAACGTACTATTTTCTGTTTTAATCCAAATATGTTCCCAACTTGTTTTATTGTTTTCAATATTGTCAGCATACATTGCCATATAACCTTTTGGTCCTAAGTTTGGCTCTACTTTTATTTCATTCAGTGGGTCATTTGAATAAACTAGTTCTTCTTCGAAGACTTTTGTTGAAACTAAGGCTTTAAAAAGTTCTTGTTTAATATTTTCAAAATACAAATCCATTTCCCATGCGAAAGAGTCTTCATCATTTTGTCGAGAAATGAAATAATTATTCCATAGTTCTCGAATTGAATTTCTGTAGTTTAAAAGAATATTTGTAATATTTATCATAGTGTGTTAAAATTCTGACTAACGTTAAACTTTACTATTGATAATCAAATTGTTTTGAATTCAATATTCTTGTGGGTCAGTTCAAATTTAATGATTTGTTTTTGAATTCTTTTTGCAGTTGCTATGTTTCTTTTTGCGGTTGATATATTTCTTTATGCATCTAGCATATTTGTTTTTGCAGTTACAAGATTTCTATTTACGGTTTGCGTATTTTTAAATAAAGTTAGATTATTTCTTTTTGAGGTAGCAAAATTTCTTTTATAGCTAGCAAGATTTCTTTTATAGCTAGTAAGATTTCTTTGAAAGGTCGTGAGATTTCTTTGTGAGGTGGTGTGATTTCTTTTTACGGTGGTATTAAATCTTAACCATTTTAAATTGTAATCCTTTTATCTGTGCAAATTCTGGGCTGTTGGCTCCGAAAACTGATTTGATGTATTTTTTTACTTCACTTGCTTTTTCTACCAGTGAGGTGGGGTCGGTATATAATATTTTGTTTCGTGCGATTCTGGCATTGCTAATGCTTGCGTAGGCTGTTGCTACTGCTGTATTTTTTGCGGTTAAAT
>JAHRWY010000192.1:0-7998 GCA_019104935.1 Kaistella sp. | reverse complement strand
AATTTCAAAATTCCAGTGTCGCGGAAGCCGGTTTTGGTAGTACTTTACCAGACTGGCGATTTCTTTATCGTCGGTTTTACCAATGCAAAGCAAATTGATTCTCATTTCTTATCTTTGTTCTGCAAATATAGATTAATGGGTATTAAAACTCCTAAATTCCTTCTCAAAATCCATCGGTATCTGGATAATATTCATATCCCGGTGTTGGGAATTTCGCTCTGGAAAATGTTTGAAATTTACGGGCAGGGTGTTTTTAAAATGCAGATCGGGCGAAGTGCGGCAAGTATTTCGTGGAGTTTTTTCCTGAGTCTGTTCCCTTTTATCCTTTTCTTACTGTCTTTGCTGCCTTATCTTCCGCATTACGACAAACTGCAGTTTTACATTTTCGAGGTGCTGATGCATAATATTTTCCCTGCGCATATTCAGCAGGATGTTTCGAATTATATCCAGACCTTCATCATTCCGAACATGAAAAACATCAGCAATCTCACTATTCTTTTTGCGATGATTTTTGCGATAAACGGCACACACTCTTTAATTAACGGATTTAATATCAATACCAATCTGCAGCGTGGCGTGGTGAAAGAGTACATCGTGGCTTTTTTTATCACCATCGCCTTTATTATCCTTATCATCGCGTCTCTGCTCGGCGTTTATTACAGCGAGGTGGTTTTGAAGCTTTTTACTCCGGAAATCAATATTTCGTGGCTTGTAAAAAATATGTCGAAAATTATCGGATTTTTCTCGTTTCCGGTTTTCTATTTCATTTTACTTGCTCTTTTTTACTGGGTAGGATGTCTTAAGATTACCACTTTTAAACAGGCCATTCCGGGCGCGGTTCTTACCACGGTTCTGTTTGTGCTGCTTACTTATATCTTTGCGATTTATGTGCGGGATTTTGCCCGATATAACGTTCTTTACGGATCGATTGGTTCAATTATTTTAGTGATGGTGTGGGTAAACCTCAATATTATTTTGATTCTTTTAGGCAATGAACTGAATATCGCCATTAAAAAAGTGCGCGTAGAGAAAATGATTGCCGATGAGATGAAAAATAATGCCCATCAGTTTGATGCAGAACTTCTCCCGGACCTTGAAGAGCCGGATGATACGCATACCATCAAAATCTAAAAAAGTTTAACCAGAAATCTCTTTGTTCTTCCCGAGATATTTCAGGAGCAGAAATCCGGTGATTGCCGAAATAAATGATGCTACCAGAATAGCAAATTTTGCTTCTTCCTGAATTTCAGTGTGTCCTTTAAATGAAAGCAGTGCAATAAAAATCGACATCGTAAAGCCAATTCCCGCCAGCAGGCCGGTTCCCAACATCTGAGGCCACGAACTTTTGTCTGGTAAACTGCTGATCTTAAGTTTAATGAAAATAAAGGAGAATAAATTGATCCCAACAACCTTCCCAAGCACCAGCCCCAACATTATTCCATAGCCCAAACTGCTGAAAAGCCCATCAACCATGCCTTCTTTAAAGGTAATATTGGTATTTGCAAGTGCAAATAAAGGCATTATAAGGAAATTGACAGGCAGATGAAGTTTCTGTTCCAGCTTTTCGAGCGGTGATATTTCTGTGGTTGAAATGTTGGTAGGAATTGTAAACGCCAGCAAAACTCCCGCAATAGTCGCATGAATACCCGAATGGTGCATAAAATACCAAAGAAAAATTCCGGGAATGATATAGAAAATATGCTTTTTAAAATTCAGGAAGTTTAAAATCGCTAAAACAGCGACCATGAAAGCACATAAGCCTAAATAATCCCAGTGAATCTGATCGGTATAGAAAATAGCAATTACCATAATTGCTCCCAAATCATCCACAATTGCAAGTGCTGCTAAAAATATCTTCAGAGAAAGCGGAACACTTTTTCCCAGCATCGAAATAATGGCTAAAGAAAATGCAATATCGGTCGCCATCGGGATCGCCCAGCCATTTTCATAGTCGGTTCCCGAGTTGAAGAAAAAGTAAATCAGCGCCGGCACTACCATTCCGCCAAGTGCGGCAACGATGGGTAAAGACGCATTTTTAAAATTCGAAAGCTCTCCTTCCAGAATTTCACGCTTTATTTCCAGGCCCACCAGCAGGAAAAAAATGGCCATTAAGCCGTCATTAATCCAAATGCTCAGCGGGTAATTCAGCTGAAAAATATGGGTCCCGATCTCTTTGTCCAGCAGATTCTGAAAAGCCGGACCCAGTGATGAGTTGGCAATCATCAGCGAAACGGCAACGCAGATAATAAGTAAAACTCCGGAGGACTGAGAGTGGTGAAGAAATTTCTTGAAATAATCGGTAATAAGCATGAATTGTATTAATTTTTAAAGACGTTTAACGCGGGAAACTCCATTGATGTTTTTCAGCTGTTTGAAAGTTTCTTCCAGCTGGTTTTTGTTCCGGACTTCGAGGTTGATGTTGCCGAGGAAAATACCGTTGTTGGATTCTATGGACATACTTTTCATGTCCATGTTCATGGAGTTACTGATCACGGCTGTGATGTCGTTGATCATACCCATCCTGTCGAGTCCTTCGATCTCAATTTTAATTCTGTTTTTGAAGCTTTCTTCGTTCACCCATTTTGCAGGTAAAACCCGGTAATCGTACTGTGCACGCAGGTTTATGGCATTGGGGCAGCCATCGTTATGAACTTTAATTCCGTCAGAAATCGTAATGAAACCGAAAATTTTGTCGCCCGGAATCACCGTACAGCATTTCGCAAAAGAATAATTCATCTTTTCTTCATCTTTACCAAAAACAATAAGATCCAGATTAGTGTCGGGTATTTCGGTAAACTCTGTGTTTTTTGTAGGCGATTTTCGGAACCGCTGAATTAAATTGCTGAAAAGACCTTTGCCTTCAGTGTACTTCTTAATATCACCAATATCCAGATTTCCGTTCTGGAAGCTAAGAAACAACTCCTGAGAAGTTTTCAGATTAAAGAATTTCTGCATTTTATTGATTTCCTCATCATTGAAATTCAGTTTTGCGTGGCGCATTTTTCTCTGAAGAATTTCTTTGCCTTCTTCTACCAACTGATTTTTTTCTGAATTTAAAATCGCTTTAATTTTCGATTTCGCTTTAGAAGTAACCACAAAATCGAGCCAGTCGGATTTTGGTTTCTGGTTCTGGGACGAGAGAATATCTACCTGATCGCCATTTTGAAGTACGTAAGAAATGGGAACCAGTTTTCCGTTAACTTTTGCGCCCAGACATTTTGTTCCTAAATCTGAGTGAACCGAAAATGCAAAATCGAGTGCAGTAGAGCCAATGGGCAGAATTTTAATTTCGCCTTTCGGCGTAAAAACAAAAACTTCTTTCGAATAAAGATTGAGTTTAATATTATCTAAAAGTTCTGTCGTGGTAAGCGATTGTTGATTTTCTAAAACCTCACGGATTTCTGTCACCCAGGTGTCGAAGTTTTTTTCGTCGCTGTTTTTACTGAAGCCTTCTTTGTATTTATAATGCGCGGCAACACCTTTTTCAGCAATATCATCCATTCTTTCGGAACGGATTTGTACTTCGATCCACTTTTTATCTGGTCCCAAAACCGTTAAATGCAGACTTTCGTAACCTGTAGAACGCGGCTGCGAAATCCAGTCGCGCATCCGCTGGGGATTGCTGTGATAAAGGTCGGTTACGATAGAATAGATTTTCCAGGCAAGGAATTTCTCATTTTTAGCATCCGATTTATAAATAATCCGGATCGCGTAATTGTCGAAAACTTCATCAAAAGTTACATTCTGCTTCAGCATCTTGCGGTAAATCGAAGAGATTGCTTTTGCACGGCCTTTAATCGAGAAATTCAACCCTTCGTCCAGCAGTTGTTCAGAGACTTCTTTCTTAAATTCCTCAATATATTTTTCGCGGTTTTCCTTGGCTAATTCCAAACGCTCTGCAATATCAAAATATACATCGGGATTATTAAATTTTAAAGATAAATCCTCGAGTTCAGATTTAATGTTGTAAAAACCTAGCCTGTGAGCCAAAGGAGCGTAGATATATACTGTCTCCGACGCGATTTTTTTCTGTTTATCCGGCGCCATGCTTTCCAGCGTCCGCATATTGTGAAGCCGGTCGGCAATTTTAATGAGAATTACCCGGAAATCTTCCGAAAGGGTAAGTAGCAGTTTACGGTAATTTTCAGACTGTATCGAAATATTCTGGTGGTTCATCACCGAAATTTTGGTGAGTCCGTTCACAATATCTGCTATCTTTTTTCCGAATATTTTTTTGATGTCGTCGTAACTGTATTCTGAATCTTCAATAACGTCGTGAAGCAGTGCGCATGCGATAGAAGTGGCTCCCAAACCAATTTCGTTGGCAACAATTTTTGCGACCTCGATGGGGTGGTAGATGTAGGGTTCGCCCGTTTTGCGGCGCTGGTCTTTGTGCGCATCCAAGGCAATATCGAACGCTTTCCGGATAACTTTGTTCTGTTCCTCATCCAGAGTGCGGTAGGTGTTGGAAATTAAATCCCTGTAACGCGCGAGAATTTCCTTATTTTCCTGTTCTAAATCGTATACCATGTAAGAAAACTGTTTAAGAGCTACGAAAATAAGTAAAAATGCATAATTATCGGGCTGTTTATTGAAAAATAGCCATAGATAAACCTTAAATCGGATAAATTTTAAATACCAAATCTATTCGCCCTTACCAAAAATAATTTCCGAATTCATGCCGGGATGCTGCCCGTGCTGTCTGATTTCAGGGGACGGAGAAATCTGTGATTTTGCCCTGATGGAAGCGATTCTTTTCAGGTAATCCAGAGACATAGCATCCCGGAATTTTATGTTTTCGAAGTAATTGTAATGGATGACCTGATTACTGTAAAACACTTCAAGCGCTTTTTCCTTCAAATGCGGTTCGTCTACTTTAACACTTACAGCGAGGCTTTCGTCTTCAAGTCTGGTGTCATCTTTAAAGAAAAACTGCCACAGCCAGGTTTTTTCCTCCTTTGAAATCGGTTCTTCGTGACGATAAATGATGTATTCAGAAGTATTAAAACCCGCGTTCTCTAAGTCTTCAGAAATTTTCTTCGACTGACTTTGGCTTCTGAACAAGCCTGTGATAATTGAAGCCATAACTTAGGATTTATAAATTTCTAATACAAATTTTACAAAAAAAATATGAATTTTGCAAGAATTAAGGCTGTTGTTTTAAAAATTAGGTGAGCTTTACTCCTTCAGGCGAACTCTCGGTTCATAATAAAAAAGATTATTTCGTTATATTTGAAAATAAAAAGGAAAATGACCCGACTCATTGCCATACTTCTGCTCAGCTCACAGACTTTTTTGGCGCAGAATATTGCCCAGAAATTAGATGCTGCAACAAAAAATCTGCTTAATTCAGCTCCTGCATACGCTGCCAGTTTATCGGTATATGTTGCTGATGAAAACGGAAATTTCATTTATGAACATAACGGCAACCGCGGACTTTCATCTGCATCTACTCAAAAGATTTTTACAGCTGCAACTGCTTTGGAAACTTTAGGAAAAAATTATCAGTACACTACCACAACTTCTTATTCTGGAGATATTTCTGGAGGAAATCTGTCGGGAAATCTGTATGTCCATTCCAATGGTGATCCCACGTTAGGAAGCTGGAGATACGAAAATTACAAACCTGAAAACTTCAGACAGAAATTTCTGGAAGCTCTAAAACAAAAAGGAATCTCGAAGATTTCAGGAGATTTAATCATTGATGATTCTTATTTCGATTTTCAAACGGTTCCTGGCGGCTGGCCCTGGAATGATTTGGGGAATTATTACGGAGCCGGAGTTTGGAGCGTGAACTGGCGAGAAAACCAGTTCGACATAAGTATGAACGGGAAGGAAATGAAAGGTTTGAATGTTGATCTTCCGAATGTAAACTGGGTTAACGACCTGAAAACGGGCGGAACTTCTGATCAAAGCCTGATTTTTACCGCACCTTATTCGGATGTTGCGCTGATTAACGGAACACTTCCTGCCAAAGCGATAACGGTTTCCGGTGCAACACCCAATCCCCCTTTAACATTAGGTGCAGAAATAAAAAAATGGCTGCAGGATTCAGGCATTAGTTTTAGCGGAAAAGTTACTTCAACTTCCATGCAGAGAATTAATGGCGAAAAAATTCTCACCGCGCCAAAAAATACGGTTATTTTCGAGCACAAATCTCCGACTCTTGATAAAATTGTATACTGGTTTATGCGTAAAAGTGTAAATCTTTACGGCGAAACATTTATTAAAACTTTAGGGAAAGAAAAGAAAAATCAGGGAAGTTTTGATGTGGGAATCAGTTATTTAAAAGAATTCTGGAAGGAGAAGGGAATTAACCCGGCGATGATTAATTTCGCTGATGGAAGCGGTCTTTCGCCTCAGAATTATGTCTCCGCAAGAGCAGAAGTTCAGGCCCTGCTCTGGAGCCGAAAACAGCCTTGGTTTAATGATTTTTTTGAAGGATTTCCTACCCAGGCCAATGGGATGAAAATGAAAAGCGGCACCATGAAAGACACCAAATCTTTTGCAGGTTATCATACTTCCAAAGACGGCAAGAAGTATGTTTTTGCGATCATTATTAATAATTATCAGAGTTCAAACCTCAGTGATGCACTTTATAAGTTTCTAAATGTTCTTAAATAATGCTGAATGAAACGCAGAAGCTTTCTCTCTAAAATCAATAACTGGGTTATTTATATTCTGCTTACCCTTGCGGTGACGGGCGTGGTGGTGGCTTCGGTTATACTTATTAATTACCTTAGAAAAGAAGAAATTAAAAGAATCGAGCTTTTTGCAACCGCAATAAAATTTCAGCAGCAGGAAGAAATTATTGTAGATCCCAACACTCTGGAATTGATTTTTCAGATCAACAATACCAACAATACAATTCCGGTTATTGTAACCGACCGTAATAAAAAACCGCTCGGCCCAGATTTTCAGCGGAATATTCCTGAGAATGTTGCGAAAGATCCCCAAAAAATGCGTTCGCTTCTTCAAAATATGGAGAACTCGTACAAACCGATTGAATTACAGATGCCGGATGGGAATAACCAGTACGTTTTCTACACAAATTCCAAACTTCTTAATAATTTACGGTACACGCCCTATATCCTGGGATTGCTTGTTGTAGCTTATATTTCGTTTTCATTCTGGTTTCTCAGAACCATTAAAAAAACCGACGAAGGTTACGTTTGGGCCGGTTTGGCAAAAGAAACTGCGCACCAGATCGGAACGCCGCTGTCATCAATGATTGGTTGGATTGAAATTCTTCGGATGGAGAATGAAAACAGCCAGGGTGTAAAAGAGATTGAAAACGACATTAACCGGCTGAAAACCATTTCTGAAAGATTCTCGAAAATCGGATCTGTGCCTGAACTGAACGATCTGAACATCAATGAAACTTTACAGCAAAATTACGATTATCTGAAATCCAGAATTTCGTCTAAAGTTCGTTTTATGCTGGTATTGCCGAAACATCAGCTGCTTATTCCGCACAACAGAATCCTGTTGAGCTGGGTCATCGAAAATATCGTTAAAAATGCCGTGGATTCTATGAAAGGCGAAGGTAATCTGGAGATTGATCTCTACGAAAAAAATAACCATATTGTAATCGATTTTAAAGACACAGGTTCCGGAATGACAAATTACCAGGCAGCGAATGCTTTCAAAGCGGGATATTCCACCAAAAAACGCGGCTGGGGTCTGGGACTTTCGCTGGCGAAAAGGGTCATTAAAGAATATCACCGCGGAGATATAAAAATCGCACACACTGAAGTAGGGAAGGGAACTACTTTCCGAATTATCATGAAAAACAGTTAACCATAACTTTATAATGTAAAGTGCGGTGATATATAATTGCCAACTATTTCTTAATTTCGTGGTACAAAAAACCATGGAAATGAAAAAAATTATGCTCACGCTGTTCATTGTTACAGCTACGCTGGGAAACGCCCAGATTTTAAACATGATTAAAGACAAAGTAAAAGACAAAACCATGTCTTTTGCAGGTGACAAAGT